>SLKG01000049.1 GCA_007134735.1 Kiritimatiellia bacterium | reverse complement strand
GGACCCGGGGCCGTCGTGGTGAAGGTCGCCAAACGCGGGCACGACATGCGGTTCGATATTCCCGTTGTGGGAGAGCATACCTTTAAACGCTTGAAGAAGATCAGGGCCTCCACCCTGGCCGTGGAGGCGGGAAGGACCATTTTGCTGGAGCGGGAAAAACTGGTGACGCTCGCGAACCGGAAGGGAATTTGTTTTATCGCCGTGCGCGTGGAACGGGAGGGAGGCCGGATTCATGAATCGGAAAATTAAAGTCGGTGTGGCGGGCGTCGGAAGCCTGGGAAGCATCCATGCGCGGATCTATCATGAGTTGGAGAATTCGGATTTCGTGGGGGTCTATGATTCGGCCTCGGAACAGGCTGAATCCGTGGCGAGGAAGTATGGCGTAATGGCCTTTAATTCGCTGGATGAACTCGCCGATGCCGTCGAAGCAGTCAGTGTCGTGGTCCCGACCGATAAACACCGGGAGGTGGCCGGCCGGCTCATCGAGCGGGGCCGTCATGTACTGATTGAAAAACCGATTGCCTCCACAACCGAGGAAGCCGAGGAACTGGTTGCGTTGGCCACCGCGAATCACGTCATTGTCCAGGTGGGTCACGTGGAACGCTTCAATCCGGTGATGAGCTATCTGGAAAAGGCGGCGCAAAATCCCCGGTTCATCGAGGCGCATCGCCTGGCGCCGTATCCGCCGCCGCGCGATGGTCTGAAACCCCGAGGGACGGAAGTCAGCGTGATCCTGGACCTCATGATTCACGATCTTGAAGTCATTCTCTACCTGGTCAATTCGCCGGTTCGAAACATCCACGCGGTAGGTGTGCCGGTGTTGAGTCCGACCGAGGACATAGCGAACGTGCGGTTGGCGTTTGAAAACGGCTGTGTGGCAAATGTCACGTCGAGCCGTATCAGTCCGGAACGCATGCGCAAAATCCGTGTGTTCCTGGACGAGGCCTATATCTCACTCGATTATCAGAATCAGAGCGGGGAAATTTACAAAAAGGACGGGGCGGGCATCGGGCGGGAAGAGGTGCCCATAGAGCGAGAGGAGCCGTTGGTGAGGGAACTCCGCGCTTTTGTGGATTGTGTCGGCCGTCGGGACGAACCCGTAGTCAGCGGAGAGCATGCCTCGGCCGCCCTCCATCTGGCGGTGGACATCATTCATCGGCTCCGCGAGGGGGCTTCGTGAGCAAGTCCGTACTGGTCATAGCCGGAGAGATATCCGGCGATATGCATGCGGCACGGGTGGTAGAGGCGGTTCGTTCCCGGCAACCCGATGTGCGGTTCTGGGGCATTGGTGGTGATGAACTGGAGAAAGCGGGCATGGAAGTGCTGTACCATGTCCGGGATATGGCCGTGATGGGGCTGACCGAGGTTCTCCAGCGGTATTTCTTCTTCCGAAAAGTGTTTCACCGAATGCAAGCGCTTGCTCGCGAGCGGCGGCCGGACGCGGTATGGCTGGTGGATTATCCCGGATTCAATCTTCCGTTCGCGCGCAAGATGAACCGGCTGGGGATCAAGGTGCTGTATTACGTGTGTCCGCAGGTCTGGGCGTGGCGACGATCACGGATTCGGCGTATGGCGCGCGATGTGGATCGCCTTCTGGTCATATTTCCTTTCGAGGTAGAAGTGTTTTCGGGGACCGGATTACGGGTGGATTTTGTCGGACATCCTCTCGTGGAAGAGACTCGACATGTTTGGAACGGAATGGAGGCGGATCTTCCGTGGCCGGGCGAAGAACGCGTGGCCCTGTTGCCGGGAAGCCGTGTTCAGGAGGTGGAGCGCATTCTTCCGGTAATGTTGGAGGCCGCAAGGCGGCTGGAGCGGATGCGAAAAGACATGGGTTTTCTGATTGCCGCGCCATCATCCAAAATAGCGGAAGTTGCGTCTCATAGGGTGCAATCCTCCGGCGTAAAGCCCGAACGAATAGAAATCGTTGTCGGGCGGACGCGTGAGGCGCTCAAACAGGCCCGCGCCGCCATGGTGGCCTCCGGGACGGCCACGATTGAGACCGCGTTGATGCGGTGTCCCATGATTGTGGTGTATAAGACAGCGGCGTTGACGTATTGGTTCGGCCGGCGACTGGTGTGCGTGCCGGACATCGGCATGGTCAATGTCGTGGCCGGCAAGCGAATATGCCCGGAGTTCGTTCAGCAGGAGGCGCAACCGGAGAAGATGGCGGAGGCGATGGAAGCGATCCTGGACGATACGCCTGAGCGGACACTCATGGTAAAGGAGTTGGAAAGCGTGGCGAAGGAGTTGGGGGAGGGCGGATCGGCGGGGCGAGCCGCGGAGATCTTGCTGGAAGAGATTTCGACGTAGCGTATTGCGTGTCGGCGTGATATCGGGAAATCCCCTGGAGGGTCACGCTTTCGCGTGACCAGGACACGCGGGAGCGTGTCCCTCCAGAAGAAGGAATGATGCTGGTGGATGGTGGTGCGGAGGCTTTGCCCTGGCCGCAAAGAACAAGCAATGTTCCGAATCATTCGACGGGCAGGCAAACAAAGCCCCTACATTCCCGCGCTTGATTCGCCACGCCTTATCAGGCGCGGCTACGTGCATCAGGCAACATCCGTAGCCGCCGTCGATAGGCGGTGGCAAAACTACACATCCATAAATACGGGCGCCTCCTTGCGGAGACGCCCGTAGCGGTTACCCATCATTCCGTCGAGATCGGAATCTGTTTCCGGCGAGATTTCGCTTCCGGTGTCTTGGGGATACGGATGGTCAGTTCCCCGTTCTTGAACCGGGCTTTCGCCTTCGATTCATCAATACCGCCGGGGAGCGTAATCGACCTCTGGAACATCCCGTACGAACGCTCAGTGAGATGGTAATCCCGCTTCTTGTCCTCGCGCTCGGACTGGCGTTCTCCCTTGATGGTGAGCAGGTTGTCGCTCAATTGAACGTCCAGGTCCTTTTCCTCCATGCCGGGAACATCCGCCGTAATCCGCACCTCGTCGTCCGTTTCG
>SLKG01000155.1 GCA_007134735.1 Kiritimatiellia bacterium | reverse complement strand
TCATTGAAAAAAGTTACGATCAAGCGGTTATAGCCACCCGGACGTTTGACGAAGTAAATAACCAAGTTATAAACAAAGATCCACACGGCACTGTTCATGTTCAGCTGAACAAAGTTTTTCAACCGCTTAAAATTGTATATCCTAATCGTTCGTATGCTTCGTTTTCTTACAATAAAGTTGCCAACATTGAGAAAATCTCCTACGGGGATCAGCTCTCCATTGAATATGGCTACGATGCACGCGATCGGATTACCAGTATTAAATGGCAGGATCATTATATCAACCTGGCTTACGATAAAGCCAACAATTTGCTTACAGAAACCAGGTCTAATGGCACCTTGACAGACTACGAGGCAGATGCCAACAGCAAGATTCTGGTGTTGAATCACAGCAAAGGGGATGAAGTCTTTGCCGGGATCAAGCTGGAAAGGGACCTGATGGGCCGGGTCACCAGGGCAGATATTGTCAGTTCGCTTACCCCGCCCGAAAACATACCAGACTTTCAACGCTCGATAAGAATGAATTATGAAACAAAATCCTTGTTGGTTGACGGCGAAAGGTATAAATTTGACAGGGATGGGAACCTGATTGAAGGTAAAGACTGGACAGCTGTTTTTGATTGTGAGAACAGGCCGGTTGAAATAAGGCTTAATGGCTGGCAGAAACACTACACCTATGATTCAAACGGCTTCAGGGTTTCGGAAAAACGTGGCGGTACCCAGATTGATTTCCAGTATGATTTGTTCGGTAACCTGCTGTTTGAAAGCAATGCCGTAGGGGAGATTTTAAAGTCCTATATCTATGGTGGGAATCGCTTATTTGCCGTGGTAGACAGCCAGGGTGATACTTTGTTCTACCATTATGATGACATGGGCAACACGATCGCCCTGACGGATGCAGATGGGAAGCTGGTGGCTGCTTACGACTATGAACCTTACGGGCAGATACGGGCAAAGTCGGGACAACTGGAAGGCAATCGCGTTACCTTTGGCGGCTCTTACGGCGTGATGGATGAAGGCCAGGGCCTGTATGCTTTTAAAAGGCGATTTTACCATTCCGGATTGGGGATGTTTATCCAGAAAGACCCAGTTGGGCTGGCAGGGGGCGGAAATAATTATGCTTATGCTGATGGAAATCCAAAGTTGTATGTTGACCCCCAAGGTACTTCATCAATTATTTTGTTCCTGCTTGCTTGTGCATCTGCGGCTGGTCTGGGATATGGTGTAGGCGCAACTGCTGGCTCAGCTACAAGAACGCGAAAAAGAATTGAACACGAGCGAAAAATCCAACTGCTTTATGAGGACATGTTGAGAAGACCTGGGTATTGGGAAAATAAAATAGGTACTGAAAAGTGGGTGGAATTTACCACTAATTCAAGAAACAGGAGCGCCTTTTACAATAGAATGGTTTTAGGTCTCAAAGGTTCAAGGGAGATCACAACAACTGCAGGAGAAACCGTTGTGGATGCTGTATTGCCGCCAAAGGTGTCTATTTCGAAGACGCTTGCCGAAAGGATTTATGAACGCATTTGGGGTAGTCAAGATAAAGACAAATGTGACCCACCAAGGACAAGAACTAGATGAAATATATTAGTAAAAAAAATGGCGTTAAAATTTGCTAAGCCTTCGATTATTATAAAAGCTGAGGAGCTATCATGGGAAATAAGCATCACTATTCTATCCAATATCGATATGATTCTTTAAATCGTTTGATTATGACGACCATTGACAACCGGGAGCGTTATCAGTATGGCTATGATCCCACCGGCAGCCTGACCCGTGCTCAGTTTTCAAAGATGAGCCCCGACACCAGTCAGGATTCTGCTGGGTTTTCGGTGGGGGCGGAGGAGCAAAACGGAGATCCGATGGCCTGGTTTATGTTAAGGGACGACATACAATATGGGCCTTATTCCTGGGAAGAATTGGTCAATTTTGCAGAGAGTGAGCGATTGGTTCGTGGTGATCTCTTATGGCAAGAGGGCATGGGAGATTGGACACCAGCAGAAAAAATCAAAGGTCTATTTAATTAATTAGAATTGAGTGATTGGAGAAATTATGTATAGAAGCCAAGAACCACCACCATTATCAACTGCACCAGCCCAAAAGTCTAACTCGCTGGCATTGTTCAGCCTGATTGCCGGGATCCTCAGTATTGGGTTAGGTTTTTTATCTCTTTGTATTCCCTGTTTATGTGCGTTTCCTTTAATCCTGGGAATTATTTCTGCAGTTTTAGGTTTTCTCGGTAAGAAAAAGATTGATGAATCAGGTGTGCCGGATTCCAGCCGCAAGATGGCTGTCGCAGGCATGATACTGGGTATTGTTGGTGTTGGGTTCTCAGTTGTGGCAGCAGTTATCTCATTGATAGGCTTTGCACCTTTTGGCATTATCGCACTTCCCTTTCAAATATTTGAGGGATTTTAATTAACTGAACGAGCAAAAGCCGAAAGGATTTATGCTTATTTGATCGGTTGACATGATTGGCAAGGAACTGTAAAAGGAGAATTGTCTCATACCGATAAGGTTATAAGAGTAAAAGCTTGATGACATGAATAAAAATAATTTCGATGAATCATTATACTGATCGGAGCAAACTATGAGCAATCAATCCAATCCTCCACCAAGACCGCCCAGGCCGCCAAGACCCCGCAGCACACCCAACCCTGGTCCGTCACAGCCATCAAGACCGCAAAACACCGACCGGTTTGCTGGACAGCCAGCCCAACAGCAATATGGGCAGCCGTTACCACCTGCACCAACCCAAAAGTCTAACTCGTTGGCATTGTTCAGCCTGATTGTCGGGATCCTCAGTGCCCTTTCTGGGATGTTATCTATTTGTATTCCCTGTTTATGCGCGATTCCCGTGCTTTTGGGTATCGCAGGTGGGGTGTTAGGTTTTCTTGCGAAGAAACAGGTTGATGACTCAGGCGGGCCTGACGCCAGCCGCAAAATGGCTGTCGCAGGGAT
>SLKG01000088.1 GCA_007134735.1 Kiritimatiellia bacterium | reverse complement strand
CGAAGCACCAAGCACGAGGCACCCGCCGCACGCAGTGCGGCGCGCGGCGCACTTTTCCCCAACATGGCCCTTTACAAGCCGTTTGATTGCGCCTATAGTCCCCCCCGTACGTAGGGAAAAGTAGGAAGAAGTAGGAAAAAGTAAACAGGTCGAAAGGTAAGTAAGGGAATATATGGATCAGGCGGCCAAGACAGCAATAAAGGACGAATACCGGCAACATGACCGGGATACCGGCTCCGTTGAGGTGCAGGTGGCCCTGTTGACCAGCCGGATCAATGAACTGGCGGAACACCTTCGAGAACACAAGAAGGATCACAGTTCCCGGCGTGGTCTGATCATTATGGTCAGCAAACGGCGCCGATTGCTGGATTATATCAACCGGAAAGACAAGAAGCGCTACGATGCGCTGATCCGGCGTCTTGGCCTGCGACGGTAATGCCTCCGCACACGGAACCTTGAATCCGCGGGGCCGGGATTGATTATCACCATGAGGACGCGGCGCCGTCCATTCACATCGCACACTCCGGGCGCGGAGTCATCCGCCTCACATCGCCATCCTTATCCGTATATTCCCCTGCCTGCCTTTCGCCCGTAACACAAGGAAAACACATGAACAAAACCGTGTTTGTCGAAAGAGAAATCGGCGGAAAGAATCTCCGCATCGAAACCGGCGCTCTGGCCCAGCAAGCCAATGGCGCCGTCACCGTCCGCCTCGGGGACGTAATCCTTATCGCCACCGCTACGGCGGCCAAAACCGTGAGGGAAGGAATCGATTTCTTTCCGTTGCAGGTGGAATATCGTGAAAAATTCTATGCCGCGGGACGTTTCCCCGGCGGATTTTTCAAGCGAGAAGCGCGTCCTTCCGAAAAGGAAATCCTGACCGCGCGCGCCACGGACCGCCCGATCCGCCCCCTGTTTCCAGAGGGCTATCGCAACGAGGTCCAAATTATCAATACCCTGCTCTGTACCGACGGCGAGAACGAACCCGACATTCTGAGCATTGTCGGGGCCAGCGCCGCGCTTACGATTTCGGATCTGCCTTTTGCAGGTCCGATCGGCGCCGTTCGGGTCGGCCGGGTCAACGGGCAATGGATCGTTAATCCGACCCATGAAGAAATCGCCTCCGGCGACTTGAACCTGACCTATGTGGGAAGCCGGGAGTTGCCCCTGATGATCGAAGGCGACGCGAAGGAAATCAGCGAGGCGGACATGATGGCGGCCATGAAGGTCGCCCACGAAGCCTCGGTGCAGATCGTGGAGATGCAGGACGAACTCCGCAGCAAGCTCGGTCTGCCGGAGAAAGTCTTTGAAGACCAGGCGCCCGACGAGGACCTGCTGCAAAAAGCGCGCGATATCAGCGGAGAGGCCCTGGGCCAGGCACTGCTCATCGCAGGGAAATTGGAGCGGCAAGGCAAAATTGAAGAAATCCGGGAAACCCTCAAGGCTGCCCTGCTGGAACAGGATCCCGACATGACGGACGAACAGTTTTTCCAGGCGTTTGACGCCCTGGAAATAGAGACCGTCCGCCGCAATGTGCTCGAAAACGGGAAACGCATCGACGGCCGGGGATCCGATGATCTTCGCGAATTAAGAGCCGAGGTCGGCCTTCTGCCTCGCACCCACGGCTCGTCCGTATTCAATCGCGGCGAAACCCAGGCCTTGGCCACGGTTACGCTCGGTACCCTCAAGGACGCCCAGAGCATGGACGCCCTGGCCGGCGGACCCGAAGAAAAGCGCTTCATGCTGCATTACAACTTCCCGCCGTACTGCGTAGGAGAACCCGGCCGCCTCGGCTCCACCAGCCGCCGCGAAATCGGACACGGCAATCTCGCCGAACGCTCACTCAAAATGGTCATGCCGGAAGATTATCCCTATACCGTGCGCGTAGTGTCGGAGATTATGGGGTCGAATGGATCCAGCTCGATGGCCAGCATCTGCGCGGGCACGCTCGCACTGATGGACGCCGGCGTTCAGATCAAAAAACCGGTGGCCGGTATCTCAATCGGACTCTTCACCGGCGAAGGCAAGGAGGCGCTGGTGACGGATATCCTCGGCGCAGAAGACCATTGCGGCGACATGGACTTCAAAGTCGCCGGTACGACCGACGGAATCACCGGTTTCCAGGTGGACCTGAAACTCCGCGGCCTGCAATGGCACCTGGTGGAGGGTGCCTTTGAGAAAGCGCGCGCGGCACGGTTGAAAATCCTCGAACACATGCGCAGCGTCATCGCGGAAGCACGCGAGGATCTCTCCAAACACGCACCGCGGATCACCAAGCTCATGATTCCGGTGGACAAGATCGGCGCGTTGATCGGACCGGGCGGCAAGAACATTCGCCGCATCACCGATACCTACAACGTGCAGATCGACATCGAGGACGACGGCTCCGTACAGATCTTCAGCAATAGCGGCGATGCCATGGATGCCGCGGTGAAGGAAGTCGAGGGCCTGACGGCCGAAGCCGAGGAGGGCAAGATCTACAAGGGTCGCGTCACCGGGGTGAAGGATTTCGGCGCGTTTGTTGAAATTCTGCCGGGCTTGGAAGGATTGGTGCACATCAGCGAATTGGCTGATTTCCGGGTCGGCAAAACCGAGGACATCTGTAAGATCGGCGACGAAATGACAGTCAAATGCCTCGCCGTGGACGAGAACACCGGCAAGATCCGGTTGAGCCGCCGCGCCGCCATGGAAGAACAAGGCGAGAAAGACAAAAAGTAATCATCTGTGAACACACCATAACACCCCTCGCCGCCGTGCAGGCGGCCGAGGGGTGTTTTGCGTGGCGGGATGTCGGGCCGCCTGCGGCGGCGGTCCTTAGTCCTTTGTCCTTGGTGCTTGGTCTCCTATCATCACCCAACATGAATATCCAATAGCCAACAAGGAATAACCAAAGATCAAATTTGGGAATTGGATATTCCTTGTTGGCTATTGGATATTGCCCCCCCTGTTGTCCAGTCAAAACATGG
>SLKG01000109.1 GCA_007134735.1 Kiritimatiellia bacterium | reverse complement strand
AACGCCTGGAGCATGAGCGCGATCAGTTAATGAAACAGTTGAGGGAGAAAACGCTGCGCGATCCTCTGACCGGGTTGTTGAATCGCCGGGGGTTTGATCAGGAATTCAGACGAATCTGGAGCATGAGTCTTCGCCATCCCTTTCCGATTGGTTTGCTGATCATTGATATCGACCATTTCAAGACACTGAATGATTCCTACGGTCATCCGGTGGGCGATCAGATTCTCATGGAATGCGCCCGGATGATTGAAGAATCCGTCCGCGAATCGGACATCGTGTGCCGGTACGGAGGAGATGAAATGATCGTCATCCTGCCCTGGTCCGATGGCGATGAGACCCGCGCGGCGGGGGAACGGATGGTGGAATCCTTTCGTCAGCGGGAACTGTGCCGGGAGACCCACCATTTGCGGGTGACGATTTCCGTGGGCGCCGGATCCGTCATCCCCAGCGAGGATTCTTCGGCGGACCGATACCTGTCCGAAACGGACAAGGCGCTCTATCGCGCCAAGCGTGCCGGCCGTAATCGTATTTGTATGATCGAGCAGGCCTTTTCGCAAGAGGGCGCTCCCCCGGCAACCGGGGCGAAAGAGCCGGTCCGGATCGCGGACGGAACGGAGACAAAAACGGTATTGGTGGTGGATGACGACCCGCTATTCCGGGATTTAATCGGGCGTCAACTGGCCGATACGGACTTCCGCCTCTTCACGACCGATGCGGCGACGCGGGCCATGGAGATTGCGGAACAACACCGAGGCCAGGTGGATGTGGCGCTGGTGGATTTGCGATTAGGCCATGAAAGTGGTTTGGATCTGATCAAGAAGTTCCGTGAAATCGATGACACCCTGATCACCATCATTGTTACCGGTCGGGCCACCATCACCAATGCCATCGAGGCGTTGCGGGTAGGCGCTTATGATTTCGTGCAGAAACCGGTCACCCCTTCCCGGCTGATGGTCGCATTGGAACGCGCCCTCCGATATCGACGCCTGGTGCAGGAAAATCAACGTTATCAAATGCACCTGGAGAACATGGTGCGTGAAAAGAGTATGGCCCTGACACAAGCACTTAACCAGGTTCGTGCGTCCTTTCAATTCACGCTGGAGGCCATGGCGGCCATGTTGGATGCGCGTGAACGCAAGACGGGTGATCACAGTAAGCGGGTGGCGATGATGTCCCGTGTCCTGGCGCGGGAAATGGGGCTCGAACCGGATGACATTCAAACGGTCGAGACCGGAGCGCTGCTGCACGACATCGGTAAGATTGCCATTCCCGATGCGATACTGCTCAAGCCCGGTCCCCTGACGGACAAAGAACGCGAAATCATGAGCCGCCATCCGCGACTGGGCTATGACATGATTCGCGGTATTCCGGAACTGAAGGAAGCCGCTGAAATCGTCCATGCGCATCAGGAATTCTACGACGGAAAGGGGTATCCCCGGGGATTGAAAGGCGAAGAGATCTGTGCGGGTGCACGCATCTTTTCGGTGGCGGACGCGTATGACGCCATCCGATCCGACCGCCCCTATTCAAAGAGCAAAAGCGCCCAAGTAGCCATGGATGAAATTCTCCGGCAAAAAGGGAGGCAATTCGATCCCGAGGTGGTGGATGCCTTGATCCGCTGCCGGGACGAAATCGAAAATGTCGGAAATTGGCCGGAGACCGTCTGAACATATGAAAAAGATTGCCGTTATATTCGGAACGCGACCGGAAGCGATAAAATTGGCGCCGGTCATCCTGGCTTTGAAAAGGCATCCGGCCTTTACCTGTCATACCTGCGTAACGGCCCAGCATCGGCAATTGCTCGACCAGGTACTTTCGGTGTTTAATATTGAGCCGGACGCTGATCTTAACCTGATGACGCACGATCAAACCCTGCCGGAGCTGACGTCGCGCGCCCTCTCGGGCATTTCCGCCTATCTGGACGACGTAAAGCCGGATCTCATCCTGGTGCAGGGCGATACCACGACCGTCTTCTGCGCCGCGTTGGCGGCCTTCTATCACCATATTCCCGTCGGTCATGTGGAAGCCGGTCTGCGCACAGGCAATCTGCAGTCGCCCTGGCCCGAGGAGGCGAATCGCGTGTTGACGACGCATCTGGCCGACCTGCATTTTGCGCCAACCGAAACGAGCCGGAAAAATCTCCTGCGCGAACATATTCCGGATGAGAAGATCATCGTCACGGGTAATACGGTGATCGATGCGCTGTTCCTGGCACGGGATAGAATCCGCATGACAAGCCCGCGTATTGATCCCCTACCCGATCTTATTCAACCCGATACCCGTACACCTCGCCTGGTCTTGATCACCGGGCACCGACGGGAAAATTTCGGCGGAGGATTTGAGAATATCTGCAGGGCGATAGCGGATCTGGCGAGTGATTTCCCCGATGTGCATTTTGTGTATCCCGTCCATCTTAATCCGCGGGTCCGGGAGCCGGTCAATCGCATATTGGGCGGGAACGGCGAACGTCGGCCCAATATTCACCTCATCGAGCCGCTCGATTATCTTCCCTTTGTCGCCATGATGAACCGGGCCGATATCATTCTGACGGATTCCGGCGGTGTCCAGGAAGAGGCGCCCAGCCTGGGAAAACCCGTCCTGGTCATGCGCGATACGACGGAACGCCCCGAGGCGGTTCAGGCGGGCACGGTACAGTTGGTCGGCACTCATCGGGAAGCCATTGTCGGCCGGACGGCCGAATTGCTGTCGGATCGCGCGTTGTATGACCGGATGGCCCGGGCGCACAACCCGTATGGAGACGGAAAAGCGACGGAACGCCATGTCCGGGCGTTGGAACGGTATTTCCGCCTGGCGCCCGATGAGGCGTCATTGGCCTGAGTTCCTGGGATATTTGCCTATATCAGATAATATTCTCTTTTATTTATCGGGGCAGATTTGACTCTCGAATATTTTCAATTATGTTGAGCCCGGAAAGGAGGGGATTTGATGCCCGAGGGGGGCATGGGTCAAATTCTCGAAGGGTCAGGGAGGTATGGAAGCATTTGATATCGGATACGCGGTCTGGGTTTTCTTCCGCATTCTTTTTATATCGCTCGTTATTGTTTTTCTAATCAGCGGACTGGATGATTTGTTCATTGACCTGGTTCACTATGCCCGTCTGATTTTCAGAAAACTCTTCCGGCGGAAATACGTAAAGCCGCTCACCCGGGATCAATTGGCCTCCATTCCCGAGAAGCCGATCGCCATCATGATTCCGGCCTGGGACGAATCGGCCATCATCCGGCGCATGTTGCTTAATACGGCCGGCGTGCTGAATTATACGAATTTCCATATCTTTATAGGTACCTATCCGAACGACGAAGCCACCGCGCTGGAAGCCGAACGCGCCAGGGAGATCTTTCCCAACATTGAACTGATCACAACCCCGGCCGACGGCCCGACCAACAAGGCGGATTGCCTCAACTGGATCTACCAGGGGATCCGGATATTCGAGAAGGAACATCGCATTCAATTCGAAGCCTTCGTCATGCACGATGCGGAAGACATCGTCCATCCCCTTTGGCTGAGGTTAGTCAACTATCTCATGCCTCGAATTGACTTCATCCAGTTGCCGGTCTTCCCGCTCGAATCGCCCTGGTATCAATTGGTCAGCGGAATTTACCGGGATGAATTCGCCGAAAATCACACCAAGGATATGCGGGCGCGGGAGCTGTTGGCCGATTCGCTGCCTTCGGCAGGTGTGGGCACCGCCTTGAGCCGCCGGACCATCGAGTGGCTGGCACACGAGCGGAAGAACCAGATATTCGATATCCAATCGCTCACCGAAGACTACCTGCTCGGGATTCTCCTGAACAAAATGCCCGGAAAGAAAATATTCCTTCAACAATGGGTGACGCACAAACAGACAAAGAGGGGCTGGTTCAGCCGCAAAGAGAAGGAGGTCTCGGCTCGGCTTCCGGTGGCTACGCGGGAATATTTTCCCGATTCCTTTGTTTCCGCCGTTCGTCAGAAATCGCGCTGGATCCTGGGTATTTCGCTGCAGGGGTGGAGCGCGGGTTGGACGCGGTCATTGGGCGCAAACTATTTTCTGTATCGGGACCGCAAAGCGCTTGTAGCGAACTTGGCCGTGGTGTTGGGATACGTGGTGGTCCTGTATTGGGCGGGAATCTTTCTGTACAACCGCTGGAATGTGGATGCCGAAATACCGCATCTGGTTGAGGTGAATGAACCCTGGTTCAAACTGGCCGTGATCGTGATGGCCATGTTTACATGGCGGATTGCCAATCGCGTGGCTTCCACAACCCGCATTTACAACCCGCTTGAAGGACTGATGGCCATTCCCCGTCTATTTGTAGCCAATTTCATCAACTTCTGCGCCACGGTCATGGCCATCAAGCGATTCATTGTGTCAAACATTACCGGCGAGGTTCCGGCCTGGGGGAAAACGGAACATGCCTGGCCCAGTGAAGAGCAAATGCGCAAGTATCATCGTAAATTGGGTGATTTGCTGATGGAACGGCGCTTGGTCACGGCGTCACAACTGGAGGACGCGTTACAGATCCAACGTGAAAAGGGCGGAAAGCTCGGCGAAATACTGGTGGGCTTGGGTGTCTTGTGGGAAGAAGACTTGATCCATGCGATCGCCGCTCAGGACAATCGGAAGTCCGTAGAAATCGATCCCTATGCTCGCCCGGAATTGCGGAGCCTGGTGTCCCGTGAAGTCGCCGAATCGAAACGCGTGTACCCCGTGGACATGCAGGGCGATACCCTCGTATTGGCCAAGGAAGCCGGTGTGAATGGACCCTCGGAACAAGAGATGGAAGCACAACTGGGCAAGCCTGTCGTATTCCGTCTGACCAGCAAGGCCGACATCGATTTTGCCATTCAGCGGGGATATGAACTTCGGGATCAGGCGCCATCACCGGAAAGTCGCCTGGGTCAGCGCCTGCTACGAGACGGTGCGGTGACGCAGGAATCCCTGACCGAGGCGCTCCGCCGCCAGAAACGGTCCAATCGACGGCTGGGCGATATTCTCGTCGAAATGGACGTACTGTCCGCGGAACAACTTGAACGACTTCTCACAGAACCGAAATAATGAAACAAACCCCTCATACGCTACTGAAGTGTGCTGGTTTCCTGTTGATCCTGGTGATGGCCATAGGGCTCCCTCTGCAGGCCGGTGCGGATATTCCCATACCGGAATCCCGGTATGAGTATTCCCGAGCGGAGCGACAGCGCATCCGCTATTTGAACAGCACCCTGGTCCGTCAGGCTCACGAACGGGTGGCGCGGGAGGACTATCCGGGAGCGAAAGAGGCGCTCCTCCGGATTATCGAGAATGATCCCGGCAACAATCACGCCCGGGTCATGCTGATCAATGTGTACAACCAGCTTGGCGAATACGATCGAGCTCGGGAAATGGTGGAAGACCTGTTGGCCCATTATCCGGATTACTGGGATCTGTATCTCGAGCATGCCTTCATTCTCATGAGGGAGGAACAATGGGACGACGCCCTTCTCGATCTGGATTATTTTCTGGCCGCCGCCCCGGAGGATCATCCTCAACGTACGATTGCGATGCAGAACAGGGCGGAAGTACTGTTCCATAAACGGCGATACGAGGAAGCCGCCGCGATCGGGCGCGGGCTCCTGGCGCTGAAGGACACGGCGCATTGGCGTGAATTTCTGGCGGAAGCCGCCATTCAACTGGGCGACTGGGCGGAGGCGATTCCAGATCTCGAGGAGGCCCTCAGACAGACGGACGATCCCGTGCACCGGGCGGAGTTGAAGCTCAAACTGGCCTACGCGCACTACAACACGGACGCCCATGCGGAAGCCGCCGTGTATTTCAGCCGTTATCTGGATCATGAATTCGATGAGGCCGTCGCCTTGTCACATCTGGACGCACTTCAACAGGCAGGCTTGATACCGGAAGCCATACGCACGGCGCAATCATTTGTGTCGCACGAAGTGATTTCCGAGCCGTTTCGCCTGCAGATAGACGAACGCCTGTTGAACCTGCATATACTTCGGGATGAATACGGGTTGGCCTATTCGATGGCCCGGTCGTTGTACGCAAGAAATGAGGACCCCCGCTTTCTACTCGCGGCCGCTGTTGCCGCGAACCGGGAAAGCCGATTCAAGGATTCGGCCGATCAGTACCGACGCTATCTTGAACAGGAATTCGTCCCCGAGATCGCCCTCGATTATCATTATGCGCTACGACAAAAGAGTCTCGAATTGCGCGAAGCCGGCCGGCCCGAAGAAGCCGTTCAGGAGGTGCTTGATCATGGGATTCCGTTTCTGAAGCGGGTTGTCGATGATGCCGATTCGCGTGAACAAATCCGGCAGGCCGCGCGATATGAATTGGCGCAAATCTACCGGGACCGGGATGATACAGAGGCCTATGAGGATTTGATGAGAGCCCTTACCGGGGCCATGCCCGAAGGCCGATTTCTGTATGAGTACGCCGGACATCTATATGGAAAGGGTCAGTATGACCGGGCGGCACCCCTGTTCGAACGCGCATTCGATCAGCTGGAAGATCGCGATCTTCGATACCGTATCGGCACCACGTTGGCGGATATCCACCTGATACAGGAGCAACCGGAAGAGGCGGTGGACTGGCTTGAAAGCGCCCTTGAATACGGGGAGCCCGACCGGAACTGGGAATTCAACAGGGCCCGGGCCGATTACCTGATGGCGAACTACGACGACACCATCTCGCGGCTGCTGCCCATTGCGGAGGACGACGACCTGTTTAACCTGTACATCGGTTTTTCCTTCTATAACCGGTCCCCTCCCATGCCTGGACTGGCCCTTGCCTATATAAACCGCGTCCGCCGGCCAAACGCCCTGACCGGGGAAGAGCCGTTCAACTTCTTTGCCAATCGAGCCTACCTGTATTTCGAACAGGAAATGGATCGCGAGGCCTTGGCCGACATCGAGCAGGCGTTGGCCCGGCATCCGTCCAACGACCTGGAACGGGTTCGGCTGCTGTCGCTGACCCGAAAGGGGCATTTCGATGAGGTGCTCGAGCGGGGCCGCATGTTAATCGGGAAAGAAACGGAACCGGACTTTCGCGCGCAGATCATGGAAATCATGGGCCGGGTTGCCTACCGGCTGGAAGAATGGGACACAGCGGTTGAATACCTCTCCGAAGCCCTGGCATGGAATCCCGGCCTTCTCGAGGCTCGGTACCTGCGCGGTCTATCCTATTTCCACTTGGACAAGCTGGAGGAAGCGAAGGACGACCTTGCCCTATTGGAAGAACATGCCGATGAATTTCCCTCTACATCCTGGGGCGACATCGCATTTCTGAAGGGGGACCTCGAAGATTTCGACTCCGGTATCGAATGGCTGAACCGCTCGCTGGCGCTGTATCCGTATGACATCGACGCGTGGCAGGAACGCGGATATCAAGCCATGAAGAGTCATCAGAACAAGGATGCGAAAGAATCGTTTGAGCAGGCCATTCAACTCTACAACGAGATTCTTCCCCACGTGGAACCCAAAGATGAAGCGAAAACGTACCGGGAAACACGGATGAGCCTGAAGCAGGAATACACCAAGCTCGACAAGACGTGGAGCTTCCAGGTGTATGGACAGCGCACGGACTTCGATTTCAATGAATCCGATTTGCCCGCCGGCGTCACCGGTGTGTCCACCGAGGGGGCTCTGCAATCCCAGGGCGGCGTTTCGATCGGATACCGCCCTCCGAAAATCGGATTCCGAAATGAAAAGACCCTGGACGTATTCCTGCGCGTGCTGGCCAATTTCGAACCCCGGTCCTGGGATCCGGATGAAGATAGCTATCAGGGCGGCCTGGGCCTGATGTACAAGCCCTTTATCCGTCATAACTTCGCAATCAGTATCGAACGACTGTTCAAGATCGGCGATGACGCTGAAAACAATTGGTTGTGGCGGAATACCTACGGCATTGAATTCGGTGAACGGCCGTTGCAGGATCAGAATGTCTGGGTCTATCGCCGGTTCTATGGCGAAGCAAGCTATTACTTCGAAGATTTGAATCGGTGGATCTTTTTCGGCCAGGGACAGATCGGCCCCAGCTTTTTCCTGACCGATAACCTGATTCTGACCTTCCCGGAGGGATTGCTGGTCGCGCGCTATCAGGATCGTGATCCCGAAGAAGTCGGCACGTACTGGTACTACGGACCCGGCCTGAATATACGATTGCTGGAAGGCGAGCGGGATTTAACCCGGGACCGCTGGTCCCTGGCCGGATACGCCCACTATGTTTGGGGGCGTTTTGACAAGGCCCCGGAAGGCCTGGATAGCCATGATTTTGAAGGGTGGATCGTCGGACTTAATTTTTCATGGTGAGGGAGCGTTGATGAAACGGAAACACATAGGGCTTGGGGGAATTGTTCCGCTGTTCGTGGCCATGGCCACCGCCGGCGCCGCTTTGGATGGCTCGTTCATTCAACTGCACCGGGGCAAGGCGGACCGAACGACAGAGGAATGGCGCACCGATTTCCAACATATCAAGGCGTTGGGCGGAGACCGGGTCATCGTACAATGGACGGCGGAGGAACCCGTTTTGTATTTCGGCGCGGACACGAACATCTTGCGCGGTATGACGGAGGTGTATCCGGTTCTGGAACGCATATTCGAAGCGGCCGAAGCCGAAAATATCTCCGTGGTACTGGGATTACAGCATCACCCCGAATTCTGGGATCAGATCAAAAGCCGGGACAAGGTCATTCAGGATTTCTTCCGGATACGCAAGGCGCGCAACCGGCAATTGCAACTCGTGCTCCTCAATAACTTCGGAGATCGAACATCCTGGACGGGCTATTACCTTCCGGACGAGATTGACGATCTGACCTGGCGTTCACCGAATAAGAAGAAATTGATCCACGGGTACCTTCGTGCCATGGCCGGGATTCTTCGTGAAAACGATCCGGATCGCACTATTGCCGTCAGTTCCTTTTTCCGCGGTCGCACCGTGCCGAAACGGATGGCCGAAGACCTCATGGACATTCTGTCCGACACGGGAATCGATTATCTCCTCGTGCAGGACGGAGTCGGTGTGGGCGATCCTCCCCTCGCCTATGTGCCTCTCTATTACGAGGTACTTGCCCGTACTTGGGCATCGGAATCCGCCGCCGGACGTGATTTACCCGCCTTGTGGGGCGTTCTGGAAGCCTTTAAACAAACCTCCGGCCCGGACGAACCGTTTACGGCTGTGCCGGCGCCGCCGGAACGGCTCCGGGAACAAGTGGAGGAGGCGCGGCCCTTTTTTGATCGCCTCATTCTCTTCACCTTCGAGGATTATCTTCAGCCGGATCTTGGCCATGCGGCGACCGCCGCATTCGAATCCCTGCGTGCCATAACGGATTGATTCATCCTGCGGGTATGGTTCCACGAAGAAGACCGCTGAACTATCCATAGTTTTCGATTTGAGATTTGCCGGTAATACTCTATTTTATCAACCAATACAGAACGCGTCGCACGAGCCTTCACGGCATGGCCGTCATGGCTCGCAAAAATACTTGGGCCGGAGGAAAGGGTCTTCCTCCGCATGCGGCATAGAAAGAGGAGGTTACGATATTCGTCATGAGCCGGAACGCATACCCGGAAGATGTCGAGATCAGGGAATGGACGGATTCGCTGGAGGATGTGCTCACACGCTCCGGACCTGATCGCGTTCGCCATATAATTCACGAGCTTGCACAGCATGCGCATGAGGCCGGTGTCCGGCTTCCGTTTACCGCCAATACACCGTATATCAATACGATTCCCGCTGAAGAACAACCGCCGTATCCGGGTAATCGCGATATCGAATGGCGGATCAAGTCAATCATCCGCTGGAACGCCATGGCCATGGTGGTGCGGGCCAACCGGATTTCCGACGGCATCGGCGGGCACATTTCAACCTATCAATCCGCGGCTACCCTGTATGAAGTCGGCTTCAATCATTTTTTCCGGGCGCCGACGGATGATCATCCGGGCGACCTGGTCTACTATCAAGGCCATTCCACGCCGGGTATTTATGCACGGGCTTTTCTGGAAGGACGACTGTCAGCGAGCCAATTGAATCACTTTCGACGCGAATTGGCCAAGGAAGGGGGGTTATCCTCCTATCCGCATCCCTGGCTCATGCCCGATTTCTGGAGCTTCCCGACCGTATCCATGGGGCTGGCCCCCATCATGTCCATTTATCGCGCGCGCTTTATTCGTTATATGGAGGATCGGGGATTACGAAAACCCTCAGACCAGAAAGTCTGGGTATTCATGGGAGACGGGGAAACGGATGAGCCCGAATCCCTGGGGGCGATCACCCTTCCATCGCGTGAAAAGCTGGACAATCTTATTTTTGTGATCAACTGCAATCTGCAACGTCTTGACGGACCGGTGCGGGGCAACGGCAAAATCATCCAGGAGTTGGAAGCCGCCTTCCGGGGCGCGGGCTGGAATGTCATCAAGGTCATCTGGGGAAATGATTGGGACCCGTTACTGGCGGCGGATCAGGATGGGCTGCTGGTCAAGCGCATGGGCGAAACCGTGGATGGCCAGTATCAGAAATACACCGTCTCGAAAGGACAATACATTCGGGATCATTTCTTCGGCCAGGATCCGCGGCTGCTTGATCTGGTCAAACATCTGACGGACGAAAAACTGGAGAAACTGCGGCGCGGCGGACACGACCCGGAAAAAGTGTACGCGGCGTACAAGGCCGCGGTGGAGAATAAGGGTTCCCCCACCGTCATTCTCGCCCAAACCATCAAAGGATACGGCCTGGGTGAAAGCGGCGAAGGCCGCAATATTACGCACCAGCAGAAGAAACTTAACGAACAGGAACTCCGGGCGTTTCGTAGTCGTTTTGGCATTCCGATTTCGGATAAGGACGTAGGCGATGCTCCGTTTTATCGTCCGCCTGATGACAGCCCTGAAATGCAATACCTGCACGAAAGGCGGCGAACCCTGGGCGGGTATATCCCGGCCCGTCGAACAAAATATGTCTCCATCAAGGGTCCGGAAAAAGATCTGTTCACGGAATTCCGAAAGGGAACGGAAGGCCGCGCCGTCTCAACGACCATGGTCTTCCTGCGTATCCTGGCCAAACTCGTCAAGGACAAGGAAGTGGGACGACTGATTGTGCCCATTGTCCCCGACGAAGCACGTACGTTCGGCATGGAATCGTTGTTCCGGCAAGTCGGTATTTATTCGCATGTCGGCCAGCTCTATGAACCGGTGGATGCGGATAGCCTGCTCTATTACAAGGAATCGCGCGACGGCCAGTTGTTCGAGGAAGGTATTACGGAGGCCGGCTCCATGTCGTCGTTTATTGCGGCAGGATCGGCCCATGCCGTTCACGGGGTCAACACGATCCCTTTCTTCATTTATTATTCCATGTTCGGTTTTCAGCGGATCGGCGATTTGATCTGGGCGGCAGGCGACATGCGATGCCGGGGCTTTCTTATTGGGGGAACGGCCGGGCGAACGACGCTTGCCGGGGAAGGTCTTCAGCACCAGGACGGGCACAGTCACCTGCTGGCGTATCCCCTGCCCAATCTGGTCACGTATGATCCTGCCTTCGCCTATGAACTGGCCGTGATCATAAAGGACGGCATTCGCCGTATGTATGTCGATCTGGAGGAAATTTT
>SLKG01000125.1 GCA_007134735.1 Kiritimatiellia bacterium | reverse complement strand
TGCTGTACATGCTCAAGCTGCTGCCGGCTGAACCGCTCCGACTCGAAGCGAGCCAACAGAGCTCCAATGAGCACAAAAAGACCTGCCAGTACCACAAGCAGAACGGATCCAAGCGCGGTTAGCTTGCGCTCACGTCTTGTAATTTCCATGCAACCTTCAAAAATACAGTTTATGAATTTATCCTACACAGTATAGCCCATGGGCTACAGAGGCGAAAGAAAAAACGCCCCGGAAACCCGTTACGGAATGGACACAAAAGCCGGTACACTGCAGCCTGGTTTGGACACGCAGGCTATGCCCACAGCAACTCCACCCCGGTGCAACAGGTCACCAGAGGCCTTCCGCCCATGACCAATCACTCTGCGCTGAGCCGGTCCGGCGTGTTTTCCAGCAGCCGGTAACTCGTACTGCGCCCGCCGCCGGGGTTCTGTATGAGAATGCCTCGCTCCTTCAGATGCTGGATATCCCTGAGCGCTGTATCATTTGAGCACTTCGCCAGCCTGGCGTATTTGGAGGTGTTCATATATCCCTTAAAATCATCCTCAAGCATCCGGCCAATAACCAAACGCTGGCGATCATTGACAGGTCTCCAGTTAATTGCATCCCATAACCGCGCCCGAAAGAGAACCTTTCCAAGGGTCGTTTCAGCACTGCAAACCGCTCTCCCAAAACAATCCAGAAACCATCCGAGCCAGCCGCTAATGTCAGGCGTGCCGCGTTGTTGCTTCTCCAACTGCTCGTAGTAATGCTTCCGCTCAACCTCAATTTGAGATGACAAGCTGTAGAAGCGTTCCGGTATGCCATCGGCGCGAGCCAGAGCCATATCCCCAATCGCACGCGCAATCCGTCCATTGCCGTCTTCAAAAGGGTGAATGGTGACAAACCAGAGGTGAGCAATCCCCGCTTTGAGCACGGGGTCAATAGAATGCTCATTTTCGAACCAGTCCAGAAATAACTGCATCTCCGGTTCAACGCGCTCAGCGCTTGGCGCTTCGAAGTGGACGGTCTCCCTGCCGATTGGCCCGGACACAACCCGCATAGGCCCCGCATCCGGCGTGCGCCATCCTCCAACGGTAATTCTATGCATCCCGCTTCGCCCCGTAGGAAACAGTGCCGCATGCCAATCAAAGAGGCGATTGCTGGTCAGCGGCTGTGAGAATTGCTGGGTGGCGTCCAGCATCATTTCCACAATACCTTCCACATCGCGACTGGCCGGTATGAGTCCCGCAGTATCAATTCCTAATCTGCGGGCAATGGAAGAGCGCACTTCGGCCGAACTGAGGTTCTCGCCTTCAATGGCAGATGACTTCACCACATCACTTGTCAGGGTGCTGAGGCTGGCCTCACGCCGCAGATCAAGGCCCAGCCCTTCCATGCGCCCAAGTAAACGTCCCTGGCGATGGCGTATCTCTGCCAGCCTGGAAGCGAGGGCTTCCACATCCCAGGAGAATTCTGGCCAGTCTTGTTGCTCGTGAATCCACACCTCAATTGCCTCAATCACCGCACATTTTGCGGTGATTATAGCAGATATTCACCGCACGGCCAATACGATTCGTCCACACTAATTATTGGTTGTTATGTTTCCGTGTAAAGCGTCGGTTAGGCGCATTACGCGGTCGGTGGTGTTAGACTGCTCCTGATCAATAGCGATCCGGAAGCGAAGAGATCAGGACGGTCGATGGCCTGTAACTTTTCTGTGGCGCTCCGTAGCAGCGGGTTGCGATCACGTTTATGGGTTTGGCAGGCCACCGACCGCACCCGTACCAACAGAATAGCACGCCCCCGTGGCGATGCTGAATAGTGGAATGGAACGCATAACCGACGTCGGTACTCTGCTCTCTTGCTTTCGGGAAGAAGAGGAGGAGGAGAGGATGGTCACACGATTTCATGGTATCGATCGGCACAAGAAGTACTCGACCGTTTCGGTCCTTGATCGCGACGGGCGCGAGACGCGGTTTCGGAGGTCATGTCAGATGGAGGCGTATCTTGCCGAACTAGGCCCGGAAGACGCGGTTGTCATGGAGGCGTCCTGCGGCAGTTTCTACTGGGCAGATCGCGTCGAAGCTACCGGCGCTACCTGCTACGTCCTGGACCCGATGCGCTTCCGCATCATCACCGATTCCTGGAACAAGACCGATCGACAGGATGCGCGCAACATGGCCAAGGCACTTTGGGTTTTCCTGGTCACTGGTGAGTTCGGCATTCCAACGGTGTACAAGCCGAGCGAGACAATCCGCACGCTTCGCCGGCTGTTTGCCGGCTACAATCTGCTCAACCGCCAGATTCGCATGCTGAAGAACACGATCCAGGCGATGCTCGCCGAAGATGGGGTGACGGTGGGATCAACCGAGCGATCGCGACTGTTCAAAGGCAAAGAGTCGGTCGCCGACATCCTCGCCGGTCACCACCTGTCGGAGGTCATCGTTGAAGCGCTGCAGATTCAGGTTGATCTGTTACGCACTATCAACCAATCGAAAGAGCGGCTCGGTCGCAGAATCGTCGAGGCCAGTGCGCCGTTGGACGAACAGATCCGGCTGTTGATTACCATCCCTGGTATCACCCCGCTGACCGCATCCGCCTTTCTTGCCGACGTGGGAGATGTTCACCGGTTCCCGAGCCTGCGACGCATGAACGCCTATCTCGGCTTGGTACCGCGCTGTCATGACTCGGGCGGCAAGAGTCGTCCCGGTCATATTACCAGGCAATCGCGCAAGCTCAGCCGTACCATCCTTACCCAGTCGATCTACCAGACGATCAAAGGAACACCCGGCTGGGAGCGCTACTACGAGGAGCTCAAGGCCAGGCGCGGAAGTGGTCGAGCGCGGATCGCGATGATCCGGCGATTGTGCGGAGTGATGCGCCGGATGTTAATCCAGGGCGAGCAATTCCACTGGTTGAAGCAGGAGCTATACCGACGAAAACTCGTCGAGTATCAAAGAACGCTGGAGGAACGCAAGAAAGAGCAAGATGCTGCT
>SLKG01000097.1 GCA_007134735.1 Kiritimatiellia bacterium | reverse complement strand
TCACAGGCCGCCTACCGATTATCCACGGAGACCAGACCCAGATGATTCAGCTTTTTCAGAACCTCATTGGAAACGCCTTGAAATTTAATGACAAACCCCATCCCCGCGTGGATATTTCCGCGGAAGATCTGGATTCGGCCTGGAAAATTATCATTCGTGACAACGGTATCGGAATGTTCACCAACGAATCAGACGCCATCTTCGCCCCTTTCAAACGCCTGCATTCTCAACGGGGCTATGAAGGAACGGGCATTGGCCTGGCCATCTGCCGCCGGATTGTAACCCGGCACGGAGGCACCATTGGAGCGGATTCAACGTTGAAAAAGGGTAGCACCTTCTGGTTGACTCTACCCAAAACCCCGGACGAACATCACGGACGGAAGTCCGGCGGGTCCAAAGCGCCCGCAAAGACAAAGGGAGATGCGCAATGAGTACCATTACCGTGGAACCGATTCGGTTGCTGCTGGTTGAAGACGACGAAGCCGATATTCTGCTGGCACAGCGAGCCTTTGAAAGGGCCAATATCTGGAATCAAGTGGATGTTGTTCGGGATGGACGCGAAATGCTCGATTATCTCAACAACAAAGGCGACTACACCGATACCGCCCGGTATCCCCGGCCGGATCTCATTCTACTCGACTTGAATATGCCGGGTATCGACGGACGGGAAGCGCTTGAAACCATGTTGCAGGATCCGAAGCTGAAAGCCATACCGGTGGTCATCATCAGCACCTCGGATTATGAACGGGACATCGAGTTCGGACGCGCACACGGGGTTCAACATTATATCATCAAGCCGATCCAGGTGGATAACATATTGGAGACCTGCTCGGCTATCCGTGATTTCAGCATCATACTTGGACGCGTTTCCTGAACGCGTCGCTGAATACTCCTTAACAAAATTCAGCATTGACATATGATGAGATAAAACAAATCATGGTGGGCACAGCGACGCGCATTCACGGATCGGATTAGAAACATGAGTTATTGGACCTTTATATACCGCCTGGCATGGACCATGCTCGCCGTGTTATTGCTCACCGGATCCGCCTTCATTTTCGTGCCGCGATACCAGGAACTCCAGGAACTGCAGCGGCGTGAAACAGCGTTGCTTGATCAAATCCGTCAAAAGGAAGAAATTTTGCGTTCCTTGCGCATCAAACAGGAACGCTTTGAAAATGACCCGGAATTTGTCGAACGAATCGCGCATGATATCGGAATGGCCCGCCCGAACGAGGTCATCTACCGCTATTCGAACGAATGAAGATCGAATCCGACAAGGATTTCGGAACGCGCGAATGCCCTTCCTGCGCAACGGATGTCGAAATCAATCACAACCGGTGCCCGATCTGCGGTTATGAATTTCCCCACCCCACCCCGCGCCAGAAAAACATGAAGCTCTGGGGCGCAATCATCATGCTGATCTTGTTGGGATTGCTACTGCTGGGTCTCTGGTGATGTGATCGCGTCACCGGGACAACAACACGTTCTCTTGTAGCAGCCCGCGCGCCGCGGCGTCTTGCCACTGGCGTTGACTCATCGTTCCTCTTGTAGGGGCCGCGCTTGCGCGGCCCGCACACCGGGCTGGCGTGCGCGGATCCGGAGCCCCGCTATTCGCACGGGCGCCGCAAGCGGCGCCCCTACCGTCGATAGGTTGAGGTAAGCTGGAGGATATACGCCTGGCGGGGTTCGAACCCACAACCTCTGGCTCCGGAGGCCAGCGCTCTATCCAATTGAGCTACAGGCGCAATAGGAAAGTGATTCGGTATTAGAGTATGGGTTATTGGAAAGAATGCAAGACGGCGTTTTGTGAACCGCCCGTTATGCGGGGGCTGCGCCAAGAAAGGCCATGGCGGTACCCCGGCTCGACGTGAGCCTCGCCCTCCACAAGAAAGAACAGATTATCGTTTGTTTGCGAAGGTCACCCGTTTTCCTTCTCAAACTCCTTCATAAAGGCCGCCAGGGCGTCGACGCCGGCTTCCGGGAAGGCATTGTAGATGGAGGCCCGAATGCCGCCCACGGAACGATGGCCCTTCAATCCCTTCATGTCCCGGGCCGCCGCCGCCTTGATGAACCCGGCCTCCAGTTCCTCGGACGGCAACCGGAACGTCACGTTCATATCCGAACGATACGCCGGCGCCGCGGTGCCCCGATAGAATTCACTCGCATCGATGACGTCATACAGCCTGGCCGCTTTGCCCGCATTGATCTCCGCCATCGCCTTCAACCCGCCCTGTTCCTTGATCCACCGGGTCACCAGCATGACCATGTAGATGTTGAAACATGGCGGCGTGTTGTATAGTGAATTGTTCTCGATGTGCGTCTTGTACCGGAACATGACCGGCACACGATCGGAAACCCGATCCGCCAGGTCCTTGCGAATGATGACCACGGTCATCCCGGCCGGTCCAAGATTCTTCTGCGCCCCGGCATAGATCAAGCCGAACGGCGACAAATCAAACGGCCGGGACAGGATGTCGGACGACATATCCGCCACCAAGGGCGCTTCCGCGCGCGGAAATGTTTTCCACTGCGCACCCGAAATCGTTTCGTTGGACGTGATGTGGAGATAGGCCGCCCCCGGCGTCAGATTCAACTCATCCTGTTCGGGCACCCGCGCCGGCAATTCCTTGCCGCAATCCGCGGCGATGTTGACCGAACCAATCCCCTTTGCCTCCTTAATGGCCTTGGACGCCCACGAACCCGAATTCGTATAATCCGCGGTCTGACCTTCACCCAACAGGTTCATCGGAACCATGGCGAATTGCCCGCTCGCGCCGCCCGTTAGAAAGAGGACCGCATAATCCTCCGGAATATCCATGAGTTCGCGGATGTTGGCGATCGTTTCCTCGTGCACCGCATCGTATTCCTTGCTCCGGTGGCTCATCTCCATGACCGACATGCCGGCTCCGCCGAAATCGACGAGCTCCGCCTGCGCTTCCTGCAATACCGATTCGGGCAATGTGGCCGGCCCCGCACTGAAATTATAGATTCTGCTCATGAATATATTCCGCTTCCTTTCTGCTGGTTGGAATTCTTACCTCGTTGAATATCAAGCGCACGCGGAAGCGTGCCCCTCCACCTCCTTATATCCTCCCTCACCACCTCTTCTGGAGGGACGCGCTTCTGCGCGTCCAGGTCACGCGGAAGCGTGCCCCTCCATCATGATCAATCCGTTCTCACCATTCCACGTACGTGACATCAATGGCATCCCTGCGAATATTCTGCTCAATCTTGCTCTTCAGCCATTGTTTCATCAGCATCCGGAAAGGGGCCATCAGCAGGAGAAAGCCGACAACATCCGTGATAAACCCCGGCGTGATGAGCATCACGCCCGCCACCAGGATCATCACGCCATCCAAGAGGTAGGGTGCGGGCATGCGACCCTGTCCAAGTTCCTGCTGAATGCGGAGCATCACCCGCCAGCCCTCCAGCTTGGCCAGCGTAGCGCCTAACACGCCCGTCAAAATCACGATGGCGAATGTCGGAAAGGCGCCGATCCATTCACCGACTTTCAATAGTACGGCCAATTCCAACAGCGGCATGCCGACGAATAATAGCAGTAATACGGTCCAGATCATGCGCGCATTCTATGCACCCACGCCCTCATACACAAGGGACAAAAGGGATGGTTCGCGATTAAAGCACTTCTCGATGCCCTCTTCGGGGCGCCCTGCTTCCGCCTTCGTCCTGCCCGGAGGCGGGACTACGGCGCGACAAGCCGGCAGGCCGCTCTTCCGTACCGACACAACTCGAAATGCCCGATCCTGCTCCCTGCTGGAGCAGGGAGCTACAAAGATTCCCCCTCGTGGCGCCCTGCTCTAGCAGGGCGCTCTTCCGCTCCGGCGACCCGCGTTCCATTCCGCTTGACCTTTTCCCCTGTTTTTCTGTGAAATCCAAACATCAGCAACAGGAGGTCATCCATGCTCGAAAAGATATTTCGCCTCTCCGAAAACGACACCAACATCCGTACGGAACTGGCTGCGGGCCTGACAACGTTTCTGACGATGGCGTACATCATCTTCGTCAACCCCATGATCCTCTCCACGGATTTCCTGGGCGAACCGACCGGACTGGATCCCCAGGCCGTCATGCTGGCCACCTGTGTCGCGGCGGCAGTCGCTACATTGATCATGGGAATCTATGCCCGCTACCCCATCGCGCAGGCGCCCGGCATGGGGAACAATCATCTCTTCGTGACCGTGGTCATGAGCCTGTCCGCGATCGGAATCGCCAATGCCTGGCAGGTGGGATTGGGCATCGTCTTTCTGTCCGGCATCGTCTTTTTGATTCTTTCCTTTCTCAGAGTGCGGCAGGCGATCATCGAATCGGTCAGTCCCAGCCTTCGGAGCGGCATCGCGTCGGGCATCGGTCTGTTCATCGCGTTTATCGGTCTGCGAAACGGCTCGATTCTGATGCAGGCGCCCGGCACCTGGATCAGTCTGAATGTGGATTTCATGTCGCCGGAAATCGTTGTGTTCGCGTTCGGCCTGCTGGTCATTGCGGTGCTCTATGCGCGACGGATCCGAGGCGCCATTCTGATCGGCATCCTGTTGTCCACTGTGCTGGCCTGGATCCTCGGCCAGGTGCATTGGCCCGGCACTTTGATCGGCCTGCCCGATATCGAGCATACGGCCATACTGCAGCTCGATATCCGTACGGCATTGAGCCTGGTGTGCATTCCATTCGTGATTCTCCTGTTGTTCACGGACATCTTTGACACGGTCGGCACGCTGGTCGGTGTGGCGGAGCGGGCGGGCTTCATGCGCGGCAACACCCTGCCCCGGGCCAACCAGGCGCTGATCTCGGATGCCGGAGGGACGATCGTGGGCGCCCTGCTCGGCACCAGCACGGTGACGAGTTATATCGAGAGCGCCGCGGGGATCGAGCAGGGAGGACGCACGGGTTTAACGTCCGTGGCGGTCGGCGTGCTGTTTCTCTCGGCCCTGGTGTTTGCCCCATTGGTGGCGATGGTCGGCGGCTATGCGCCGATCACGGCTTCGGCTCTCGTCATGGTGGGCACGCTCATGGCCACCAATATCCGCAAAATCGATTGGGATGATTTCACCGAGTGTCTGCCCGCGTTTCTGATCATGATCGGCATCCCCCTCACCCATTCCATCGCCGATGGATTGGCACTGGGCTTCATCAGCTATCCGGTCATCAAGCTGCTGTCGGGCCGTCCCCGCGAGGCGAACTGGTTGATGTATGTGTTGGCCGCGACCATGCTCGCCTACTTCCTGCTCATCCGTGTCCAGATCGAGTAGACAAGCCCTCTACATCAATCCGCCCGCGGCGGGGAGAGGTGCTGAAAATGCAGGTCGTCGCCCGATAACTCCACGTTGCGGCGGCGGATGGCCGTCAGGAACCGTAGCGAAGCGGCCAGCACCAGCAAACCGGTCAATACCGGCCCGAACGGCAGATCGATCAGAATGGCCAGCACATACGCCAACACATAGGCGACTGCGCCGATGACGACGCTTGCCGCCACGGAACGTACCCAGCCGTCCACCAGCACAAAGCCGATCCACGAAGGGACAAACAGCATGGCGAAAGCGGGAAACGCGCCGATCGAAATTGTCCCCAACACCGCCGCCGTCATCGTGAAGAGCGCGAACAATATGGTGTAAGGCCAGACCGGAATGCGGTTGGCGCCGTGATAATCGGGAAAGAACCGGGCCGTTAACAAACGCGGGGACAGCCACCGGAATGCGCCGACCACCGCCACGAGAAGGCCCAGCGCACCGCCCAGATGCCCTCCGTGCGAAAAGTAGAGCTGGCCGCGAAGCAGTGACTCCCCGATAACTTGCCCGTGATCCATATACGAACCCAGCACCAACGTGCCCGACCAACCCAGCAGGATCATCAAGGCATAATGACTGTTGCCCACGCGAGGCAACGCGGCCTTCACCAGCATGGCCAGAGCGGCGGCGCCAAAGGCGCCTACGAGTACCGGCACACCGAGAAATGCCGACGCCATGCCCCCGGCGGCGGCCATCTGTGACAAGCCCAATGCGGCCAACCATTCGTTCCGCATGCGCAGGAACGCTCCCACCAAGCTCAACGCCGCGGCCAGACACAAACCGGTCAGAAACGGCACACGGAAAATGGGATCAAAAAGAATCTCGATCATGCGCCCACCTCGATCAGGTTCGTGCAATGTCGTTCAAGAAACGAGATTTCGTGGCTGACCAACAAAACCGCGCGGGACGGGTCCAGTTGATGCAGCATGGCCGACAGGGCGTCCAGCGAACGCCCGTCCAGATTGTTGGTCGGCTCATCCATCAATACCAAGCGGGCTGGACTGCATAGACAGGCCAACGTCTGAATCAACTGAAACTGACCGCCGCTCAACCGATACAGCGGCTGCGTCATCAGCGGCCGGATCAAGGCCGGGGCATCTTTCGGATCCGCGCCCAGCAGCGAATACAATTCACTGCCGAGCAAGGCCAGCTCCGGCGGCAGTTCCGGGCGCTGCCACTGGTGACACAGGGTCAGGTCCGGCGCCCGATGCATGGAGCCCGAAAAAACCCGCGACATCCCGGTAATGGATCGCAGGATCGTGGATTTTCCGGAGCCGTTCGGTCCTCCCAAACCCAGGACTTCGCCGGGTTTGACGGAGAAGGTGACGGGTCCCACGACCGGTCTCGTGTAACCCGCCACAACTCCTTCCAACTTCAACAAGACTTCCTTCGACATGTGCTCACTCGGTTGCTGTCAATGAATTGACCCAGTTATCAATCATCTCGAAATACTCATCGAGGTCACCCTCCATCGAAACCTGGCTCGGCAACTGTACGGCCGGCCAGTCCAATTCGCGGGAAAGAAACCGCCCGCCGTCGGCCGGCTGATATTCCATGGTCCAGATAATGCCCTCGCGGCCTTCCAGCTCCGAAACGAGGGTGCGCAAATGACGGGCCGTAGGCGGAATGCCCGGAAGCGGTTCGATGTAGCCGAGCAGAGGCACATCCAGCCGAATCAGCAGATAATCCGCGTCTTCATGATAGAGCAAGACCCCCGGAGCGCCGACCGTCTTTTCCCGCCATTCGGGCATTCGTTGGGCTACGCGTTCCTCCAAGCGCTCGGCGTTATCCTGGAAATAATCGGCCTTTTCCAATTCCAACGAACCCAGACGCTGAGCCAGGGCGTAACCCGCTTCAACCAATCTCTCCGGATCCATATAAAAATGAGGATTGCCCGAAGGATGCACATCGCCCAAGGCTCGATCCGCCGGTTTCCCGACGCCGATCAATTCCACCGCCTGCGCGGCCTCGAAATACCCCGGCTGTCCCGGTTGAACCCGACGATTGTTCGCGCCCTGAATGGCCGCAGGCAACCACCCGATCTCCAGTTCCGCACCCACGGCGACGACCAAGTCCGCCCGCCGGAGGGCCGCCATCATGCTCGGGCGCGCTTCCAGAAAGTGCGCATCCCGGTTGGGCGGCGCCATGACCCGCACCTCGACGGCCTCGCCGCCGATTTCGCGGGCCAACATGCCCATGTTCGGGACAGTCGCCACCACGCGCAGGTCCGCGTAGCCGATTGCGGTGAACCCGGCAAAGGCAAGAAGACTCACCAACATCTTGAACAGTCCCGGGCACGCAGAAGCGTGCCCCTCCAGTTTGGCGCTCTTCTGGAGGGACGCGCTTCCGCGCGTCCTGGGCACGCAAAAGCGTGCCCCTCCAGAATGAGCCTGTCCAAATGATGTAGAAACGATTCTTTTTATCATGTCTTTTTCTCCTTTCCTCTAAAACGCATGCGCGCCGTGGGCACCCAGGCTGACATTGTATTGAAGCACGAACATCCAGGCGTCGTGATCATGGTCGTTTCCGTTGTGATCGTCGTCAGCCAGATCCATATAGCTGACCTGCGCGCGAATACGGGAGAACTCCGTCGGCGCATAGGAGATCTGACCGGTATACCGCCAGGACGTGCCGAAATCCTCGCGCGTCCCCCGTCCTTCGAAACCGTCGTTTTGAAGCCCCAGCACATCCACGCGCAATCCGGCGTTCCAGCGCGGCAGGAATCCATAGACACCCTGGACATAAAGACCGTCCTGTCGCCATTTCTGGTCGTTGGCGTCGGTCGTCACCAGCGATGAAAAGGTCTCGAATTGCCGGCTCTTGTAGGCCAGGTCCAGTTCGCGGTAGATGTATTCGGCCTGCAGGACCAGGTTCCGGTGTCCCATAATCCCCTGACCGTCGTACTTGTACACGGCATCAACACCCGCGAACCAGCCGTCCCCGTCCCACGTCTCGAGCCGGCCGCTTGAATGGGCCTCTTCCAACTGCATCACCCGGCTGTACCCGCCGAACGCGCCCAGTTGAAGGGCATGATTCAAGCCGATATCCGGAGCCACCTTGGCAAATCCGGTGAACAAACGCGGGCCGTCCTTTTCGCGCAATTCTTTTTCGGCCTGCCATCGATTTCGTTCCGGCGCCCCGTGATCCGGGAGTATGGTGACGATTTCATGATGTCCGTCTCCAATATAATTCGCGATGCCCTCGGTTTCGCCCTGCAACACTTCCACACCAAAACGCAGATACGTCTCCGTTGGCGGAAGCCAGGTCATCTGCACGCCGACCTCGTTCAATCCTTCATCGCCGAAGAAGTATTCGCGCATCCAGGGCTGATCCACGAACAGCCAGTCGTGCGGATGCTGTTTGTTGATGTAGCCCACATCGCTGAAGAACTTACCCGCCTTCAACTGAAGACCGGCCGGCAGCATGCGGGTGGTGATGTACGCCTCCTCGATTTCCACGTGATCGTGCGTAAAGGCCAGCATGGCCATTGCATCGAAATACGGATCCACCGTACCGGTGAACGTTAATTCCACCTCGCGCAGGTTGAATCCCTCCTCGATGCCGTGGCTGTGATCGTGCCCATGTCCGTGACCGTGATGATGGTGACCGCCGAGTTCGAATCCCGGCGGATCGTCCAGGTCGTGCGTGATGTGGGCATAGGTAAAATCCAGAATCACGGAAATGGCCGGATTGAATTCCGTACCCGTGGTCATGGGACCGGCGCGCTCACTCAACTGAAGTGCGCGCATGCGATACGGCGGGGGATCCAGCGGATCGCGGAGCGGCCCCGCCGCTCGTTCTTCGCCAAGCGCGCTGGTGAGCGTGAACCCCGTCATAACCAGAATAATCGTCATTGCGGACACCATGCGTGTCCGACTTATAGTATAATGCGTCATAGAATCTCCTTGTGCTGAAAACCAAAATCAAACGTGTTGGACTCCGGTCGAGTCCTGAGGTCATTCAACACAAGGCGGGTGGCGCGCGGGGGCCCGCGCCCGGCCGATCGTCCGGAAAGGGAAAGATTTCGTTACGAAATGAAAGCGGGTTTTCGGGGTGTCCGGGGATCGCCTCCGCACACGATTCCGGCCAGGATTCGGACACATACGTAACGGATTTCAGGACCAGGCAGAGGCGGCACTCAACGTGATATTCGTCCTCGTGCTCCTCGTCGCATGCATGGGCATGCTCATGCGTGTGCAGGATGGGCGTCACCAGCGCCATCGCGAAGATAACGGGCAGAATCCAATGAACCGGATGAAGATCATACCCCGGCCGCCTATGTCTCCTTTGGTACATATTGAGACTAGTGTATCATTTCTGTTAGCTATGTCAAACGGGGAACGAAGAATGGACGGGCCGCCTTCGGTGGCCTGCGGCGTGCTTCGTCCTTCGTGCTTGGTAACGGTCTCAATATCCAATAGCCAACAAGGAATATCCAAGGATCAAATTTGGGAATTGGATATTCCTTGTTGAGTGTTGGCGGGCAACCCACCCTCACGCCGCTTACGAAGCGTAGTGACACGGCGCCGCTCACCCTGCGCTTCGCGGCGGCGTGCGTTGTGCCTGGTGCTTGGTCTCAATCGTCGATCGTTCTCGTCGGCGTTCTCGTCGGCCGATGAGAAAGCATGGAATAATAAAGGGAACCGGCCTTGCACATAGTTCTCCCCTCCCTGGAGAGGATCAAGGGGTGGGTGGAGAATGAGCCGCACCTGAGAAAGAAACTTTTCATGCCGAGCTTGTCGAGGCATCTCCGCCCGGCGAGGGCGCCGGGCCTCCATTGCGAAGGAACATGCATATGACGCGGTTTCCCTCTTTGCTCTGCCCTTTCTCCTCGGCGGACGATAAAGAGGAATCGTGGCACGAGCTTCCAGCCCGTGGTGAGATGAGCATGGATTGATTGATGAAGACGCCCCGCACGTCCAATCGTTGGAAACGAAAGGGCCGCACTTTTCCAATCGTTGGAAAAGTCCGGTCCTCTTCACCCGCACGATGATCCCGTCGACCCGAAATCGGGCATGACGGGCTCACCCGTCAACTGATCTTGGCTTCTTTATAGATCACATGTTTCCGAGCCACTGGATCGTATTTTTTGATCTCCAGTTTTTCGGTCTGCGTCTTCTTGTTCTTGGTGGATGTATAGTAGTGTCCCGTCTTCGCGGTGGACACCAATTTGATCTTATCTCTCATTCCTGCACCTCGTGAAGTTTTATGCCATCCGGTTCAATTTCTGCACATTCGGGTACAGATACCGGCCCGGACACAAGGTCGGACCCAGATCCACATGGCCGTAAATCCGGCCTCTTCGTACCCGGTAGTGATGTCGCAAAACATGCACTAAATGTTCCATGGTTTCCATTTGCGCGTCCGAAGGGCGTTGCCGTTCAAAATTACCCAACAGGACAACACCGATATTGCGTTCGTTGTGGCCATACACATGAGCACCCCAATACCCGAGTGAACGGCATTCCCAGACGCGCCCGGCGTAATCAATTGCGAAATGATATCCAATATCGCCAAAATCCCGTCGAATGTGCCACCCGAGGATGCCGTCCAGATTCCGCATGACCCTCTGCTCGTCCGTGTGGGTATTCACCCCGCATCCTTCGTGATGGATCGTAATTCGATCGTATCGATCCACCCGGGCCCTGGCCAAACGGCCCGGACGCGGCTCGATATGGGTCCATTCGGCGCGCCGCTTTAACGGCAATTGGGTTTTTATGAAGTCCAAATCGACCGATGGCCGGATCGTTGGAGCGGCCAGCGCTTCCACACTTTCTCCCGGCCACAGGGCCAGCGCGGGCGCCGCACAGATAGCCGTGCGCAAAAAATCCCGTCGCGTATGTTTCACCGTGTTCGGGTTCATCCGGACCTCTCCCACCTCTAAAGTGGCATAGGGTTAGAGGATTTTCCTGTCAAGATCAAGCCTGTAATCCCGGTAATTTCCTCTGTTCCCATATCTTCTTGCCGGTTCTGCAATATCCAAATGAGCAATCGTCGGTTGGGATGTTATGGGATATGCGCCAAGTAAAACGGATTTCCTCTACAGGTTGGACCGGATTTTTTCGGCCAAGGTTCCCAGTTCCTCCGGGTCCGCGGGCCGGGCACGGGCGAAGTTGATGTCGCCGATGCCTGTGATGGGGAGTAGATGCACATGGGCATGAGGGACCTCGAGCCCGGCAACGATCACGCCGATCCGCTCGCAGGTCACGCTCTTTTCAATGGCTTTCGCAATGGGCTTGGAGAATACCATGATCGCTCCCAGCCGTTCGTCGTCCATATCGAAAAAGTAATCGATCTCCTGCTTGGGGATCACGAGCGTGTGACCCGGGTTGATAGGCCGGATATCCAGAAATGCCAGGAACCGGTCGTCCTCATG
>SLKG01000115.1 GCA_007134735.1 Kiritimatiellia bacterium | reverse complement strand
CGGTTCCCATGCAGCATTTCGAAACGACGAGCGAATTCCCGGACGTCGCCGATCGGAACCAGATGGCCCGATATCCCGTCTTCGATGATGGCCCCAACGGAACCGGATATATGGCTGGCCACCGGCACGCAACCGGAGGCCATGGCCTCCAGCAGGGTATTGGGACAGGCATCCACACGTGACGGCAGGCATAGACAATCATATTGTTGCATGAGCGACGGACATTGTTCTCGCGGGACCGGGCCTCGTACCTGAACCGCTTCTTCAAGGTTTTCCCGCCGGATTTTCGCTCGTAAACGGTCCAGGTCGCTTCCCGATCCGACGACATCAAATCGGCAGGGGACTTTGCGTTTCAGGGTTTCCCGCGCGATGTCGGGTATCCACAATACGCCTTTGGACAGATCCGCCAAGCGCCCGCAATACAGGATTCGAAGCCTCTCGTTTCCGGAGGGCGTCGTGGCATGCCCTGGCTTGAAGACGGAGGTATCCACCCCGTTGAAAATGGCATGCACTTTCGATCCGGGGATGCCAAACCGGCTCACCAGGTCGTTACGTACGCGTTCCGACACGGCAATGACGCCGTCGGTATACGGCGCCATGAACTGTGTGAATTCGTATGTCGTGCGCGTCATGGAGGGAACGAGCAGGAGGGAAGCCCTGTTATCCGGAAGATGAAGGGCGAGCAGCATATGAATGAGATTCCCCAGGGGCAACGCAACAACCAGTTTGTATTCTTCGGCTTGCAGGCGTTCCACGGCCAGGGGAACGGCGGCCCTTACGTCCGCCGGCAGGACCCATCGTTCCATGCCGGGCGCCACCTCTTCCACGTGAAGGCCTTGCGCACCCGATGGATCGCAGTGGATGCACTGAAAATCAAAACCGTATCGGGCCAGCAGCGGGCGCAGGATGACAAACCGCGTATAGGTTCCGCCGACGAACGGGACACTCAAATAGGCCACTTTTGTGGTCATTCGTTTTTCGAGGCTCCTTCGAGTACGGCTTGTCGACACGCGTTCCAGTAGGTCCGGCGAAACCGTGTCTGCTCCCGCTTATCCAGCAGGGCAACGCATCGGCCGGCAAAGGTTCGCGGATGAACACACCACCACATCCAGCGCAATGTGGATTTGAATCCCGGTCGACGAGCCAATCCAAGGCCCTGCCAGTAGGCATGACGCCGCGCCCGGGCGATGGCCCATTCCGGGGAGCATCGGTCGGCCGGTACATAATGCCATACCCGCGCTTCGGGAACAAAGATGGGGGGTATCCCGGAGGTGCGCAACCGATACTGCATGTCCGTTTCCTGTCCGGACAATTCCGTGCCCGGTCCGCGTTGTTCGTCAAACCCTCCGACCTTCTGGAGATCACGGGAGCATGCCGCCCAGTTGCAGCCGTATAACGCGAAAGGCCGCTTTTTCCGACCGGGAAGCGGCCCTTCCCAGCCCTTGGCGGAGGTGGGCAGATACGGAAACAGCCAGTCGGGCGGCGCCTCCTCGTAGTCAACGCCCACGGGCCCGCCGAAATACCCGCGTGGATGTCGCGCGGCCGCTTCTCCGTAGGCCGACAGCACGCCGGGATCGAAACGGACATCGTCGTCGGCAAAAAAAATCAGATCGTCACTCATTTGTTGCAGGACGACGTTCAACGCGCGGCTCTTGTTCTTTTGGGGCACGTGTAGGTAGGTGGCCTGGAGGCGGGGAGGCGCTTTTTCCACCACGGTCCGCGCGCCTTGTTCGGGGCCGTTCTCCGCGACCCACACGCCGCGGAACGAATCCGGAATCGAGCACGCCGAAAGGGAATGCAATGTGCGCGCCAGCAGGTCGGGGCGACCGCATGTGGGAATGACCACATAGAGATGGGATGGGGAGGATTTCGTCATGGTGCGCCCGTTTTCTTGAGCCGGAAGAAGCGGTGATGAGCCATTTCCCATGGCCTGAAGGTATGCTCCACGATGAATCCGGCTTCTTCCATGCGTGCCCGTACATCTTTCAGCGGGAACCCCTTCTTGTTGATTTCCCAGTAATGCTCGCCGTTAAACGCATGAGGGCGTGGCCGACGGAAGGGTTGAACATATACTTTCTTGCGAAGCAGGCCCGGGATATGCACCCGGAAGGTCAATGAGGCATCGGGCAGGCTGATCACGGCGTGACGGCGACACACCCGATGGATTTCACCCAGTGCCTGGGGAATCTGCTCGTACGGGATGTGTTCCAGGACTTCGAAACAGGCAACAACATCAAACGAGGCGGTCTTAAAGGGTAGCGACGTTACGGACCCGACCACATCGGGGCTTAGCGCGGGATCATGATCGATCGTAGTTACGGCGAGGCCCGTCTCGCGGAGTATCCGGGAAACCAACGCATTGCCGACCCCAATTTCCAGGAGGGTGTCCGGTTCCAGCGTGATGAGTTCGCGTAGTTGATGCCCGTACACCGCAAACCGGCCGGGGGCCAGGTAGTTCTTCCCGTAATAAATCGATTTATCCACCTGGGGCTTCATGTCCCACTCTCCAGTGTATGCGGCGCCATTCCGGTGAAGGAGGAATGCAGCCAAAGCTTAACTTGAAACAAGCGGAGTGTTAAGACCGGACAAGGGTTTTCGTTGTAGGCGGTCAAAAGAGTTTGGAGGAGGCGCTTGTTGTCGTTGCATGGAATACAGTCAAGAATCTCATCCGTTGACGGACACAATGCTTTAAACTTGGGATGTGTTACGACATCGGACCAGTTCGGCCAAGGGCCGCTGGACGCCGTTCCATGGCCGGCACCGGCATTCCGGAAGCGTTTCACAGCCTTTCTCATGATGCGGATCGGGATATTGGGTGCATTGCCAAAGTAGGGATACCAACCTTCGCTGTGCGGAATGCGCCACGTATCCTTGAATGCCGGCCGCATGGCCTGATGATACAGGCGTCGATCGATTTTCCATTTCTGCGGTATGCATGAAGCCAGTTTGATGATTTGACTGTCTGCAAACGGCTCATAACTGGGGAAAATACGACGATTAACAATGTTGAATGTAAAGTCAGAATGCATGCAGGCCGGGAACAGG
>SLKG01000007.1 GCA_007134735.1 Kiritimatiellia bacterium | reverse complement strand
CCCCAAGCCACCCCACCCCCAACCAGGCGCTGCGCGGGCGGGAAAGCGCGCGAAACGCGCCGACCGGCGACTTTTGCGTCGTGCGGCCCAGCAGGACTTCGGCCAGCAAAATGGGCAATCCGACCAGCGCGATACAAACCAGGTATATGACGACAAACAGGCCGCCGCCGTTTTCGCCCGCGATATAGGGGAATTTCCAGATGTTGCCCAGACCGATCGCCGATCCGGCCGCGGCCAGAATAAACCCGAGCTTGCTTCCCCAATGTCCCCGGTTAACCACTGATTCCACGAAGAAGAAACCTCCTCGATCCTGTCGCCACGCCTTATCAGGCGCGGCTACCATCGTCCTCCCCCAACTTTTTGCAGCCGCACCGGATAGGCGGGGGCGGCGGACCGGCCGCAACTATGATATGCGATGGCGAGTCTCCGGCCGGGTTCAGTTCCGATGGCGATACGTGATGCGCCCCTTGGTCAGGTCATAGGGCGACATTTCCACACTCACGCGATCACCATTTGTAATGCGAATGAAATGCTTTCGCATCTTGCCGGAGATATGAGCAAGTATTTCATGGCCATTCGAGAGCTTGACCCTATACATCGTCGCGGGCATGACTTTTGTTACCACACCCTCGACCTCGATCAATTCTTCCTTGCTACTCGCCATAAATCCTCCATCTCACCTTTCCGCCAAATGTATAATGCCTGGCGGCATACCCCTATTCCCGGATAAAAATAAGGCCAAATGCTATCGGGCCTCCGCCGTCAGATCAAGCATCCTTTTGGGCCAAATCGCGGGCTACCGGGATCATTCCATGGATGTCTCATCCCCGCCGTCCCGTTCCGCTTCAGGTGTCCCGCCGGCCTGTTGATCCTGGCTCTCCGCTTCGGCCTTCCGCGTCTGGAAACTACGTTTCAGGGCGTCATAATCCGGATGTGCGCGAATCGCCTGCAGATAGAGCGCCTCTCCCTCCAGCCATTCGGGCATCCGCTCGGGATACTCATGCGCCAACGAGGTCAGAATCGGCCACGCCGCATCCGGCTGATCAAGGCCCATGTATGCGCAGGCCAGACCGAACCGGGCATCCGCATGAACCTCGTCCAGACGCGCCGCCCGCGTAAACGCCTCCAAGGCCTGTTCGTAGGAATCCAGATTCATAAGTATGTAGCCATGGTTATAGGCAATTTCCGCATTTCCGGGGAACCGCTCCGCCAGCTCGCTCATAATTCTTTCGGCCTGCCTATAGTCATCCATCTCCGCATGGGATCGGGCCAATTCCGATTCGATGCCCATGGTTCGAATCCCCATAATTCGTATTCTTTCGAGCTGGCCGGAATAATAAACCCAATCACCGCGTTCGAGCGCAGAAATGGCGCTTCTGAATGTTTGAATGATCTCGGCCAGATGATGCTGACTTCCCTCCCCCAGCATGACGGCTATGGATTGCTGATATTGTTCCGGCGTCATGACTCTCAACATGTCCGTCCGATCCGCATTCAGCCATTGCACAATCCGGATCGTGTCCCGGACTCCCATCTCTTCCCATTGACGACTCAATTCCCGGGTATCCTCTTCCGCAATAATGCGCAGGAAGGTCTTGTTGTACATGGCCCCGATATCCGTCGGTTCCAACTCAAGAGCCCGGTTCAGCGATTCCCGCGCATCGTCATATCTCGTCATGCGCAGCAGCACACCGCCCCGGCTGACCAGTGAAGGAACATCATCGGGATGCTCTTCCAGGAATTGCCGGAAATGAAAATCCGCGAGCGCGTAATTACCGGACAGGGCGGCCGCAATGGCCACCCGTTGTACATAGGCGTAGTTGCCCCGATCCAGGCGCATGGCTCGTTGAAATTCCCTCAGGGCTGTTTCCCAATGTCCCTGACGCATAAAGGATTCACCGTCAAATGCGTGCCGGAGCGCCGGATTCTGTGATGGGGCGGGCCGAATCGGATCCGGCTGCGACCTGAAGTCGGTCTGGGGCAAGGTGCTCAGCATATCCCCGATCTGCAATCGCGGGAACGCCGTTTCCATATCCTCGCGGGACTCCTCGATTTCATCCAGGGTATCCACAATCAACCCCCCCACCACAATGGTTGAGCGGGATCCGCTCGACATCATCGCGGATGTGATCCATGCCGCAAGGACGATATATATGTGTTTTTTCATTGGCGCTCCAACCATTCGTTCAGTTGAACTACATGAACGGATTCAAGTGAAGATACCACACGATCGGCCTCTTGAAGCATTTCAACGGGATAACTGTTGGCAACCGCCAGGACATTCAATCCGGCGGCTTGCGCGGATTGTATCCCATCAGGGGTGTCCTCAACCGCCCATCCGCACTCCGGCGCCAAGGCGCGACCCGCATGTTCGGACAGGAGGCGGATGGCGCGTCGATACCCTTCCGGATTCGGCTTTCCGGATTGTACGTCTTCCGCGGTGACCCGCACCGGAAACGAGGACGCCAATCCGGCCGATTCCAGGATCGGTTGTATGTCGCTTTTCAGCGCGCCGCTGCATATACCCAGGGGAACCACCTTTTCCAGTGTATGCACCAGGTTGACTACACCCGGCAGTACCATTATGCCGTTGCGCATCGCCCGCTCCTCGAATACCTCCGCCTTCCTGCGGATCAACTGACCAAGCATCCCGGAATCGATGGTCTTCCCCGCCCGGCTGAACGCCTGACGAAAAGCATCCCGGTCATCGAACCCCATATAGTGTTCCACGTAGTCCTTCCAGGAGTATTGAATTCCCCAGTCGGCCAGCACTTCCTGGAAGACCTTGTAGTGTACGGCTTCGGTATCCGCTATCACACCGTCAAAATCAAATATTACAGCCGTAATCATAAGCACGCGTATAATCCGATACAGATAGTACGGTATCGTGGGCCGTTTCGCAATGTCCCGTTGCAGACCGTTTTACGCCCTGCACGGGTTTTCCACCGGTCATTCCGTGTCGCATCCGGACCACCATGGTTACCCTGCTCGACCGGCCCCGGCTCCCCATGCTTGTAATACCGGTGCAACGCACGGTATATATTCCGGTATATGAATCCCGACCACACAGACCGGGCGCGTACGGCCGTCGAGAAGAAAATGCTGGCCGATGGCGCCTCCCGTCCCTTGATCCATACTTTTCTTCGTCATTATGACCGGCTCCGAGCAGGAGACCGCGGCCGGGTCGACGAATCCATGATTGTGCCGGTCCGGGATCTACCCGGCCCGGAGGACATCCGCGGACATGCGGAGTCCGGATCCGATGCCTTGTCACACAGCGTCGTAATCAAGCTCAACGGCGGACTGGGCACGACCATGGGCCTGGATCAAGCCAAATCGCTGTTACGCGTCAAGGAGGGGCTGACGTTTCTGGATATCATCGTGCGCCAAATCCTGGAGCTTAGACGTTCCTGTACATCCGGGCTTCCATTGATGTTCATGAACAGTTTCAGCACGGAAACCGATACCCGGGAGAAACTTCAAAACTACCGTGAGCTTTCGCGGGGACAAGAGGGCCTTCCGCTGACCTTCCTTCAGAATCGGGTACCGAGAATCCGCTGTGATACGCTGTATCCTGTCGAATGGCCTTCGGCCCCTGAACGGGAGTGGTGTCCGCCCGGTCACGGGGATCTCTATATTGCCCTCGCCACCACGGGCCTTCTGGATCAATTGATCGATCGCGGCATCCGATTCGCCTTCGTTTCGAATGCGGACAACCTGGGCGCCTCCATGGATCTTGATATCCTGGGCTATTTTGCCAACTCCCCGGGTTCCTTCATGATGGAAGTCACCACCCGTACCGAAGCGGATCGAAAAGGAGGGCATCTCGCCCAATTGCGGGATGGGCGCCTTACCTTGCGTGAATCGGCGCAGTGCCCGGAGAACGAACAGGACGCCTTTCAAGACATCACGAAATACCGGTACTTCAACACCAACAATCTATGGATCAAGCTTGACGCCCTCAAAGCGAAACTCATGTCCGAACACGGTACGCTTCCCCTTCCAACCATTGTCAATCGGAAGAAGGCTGATCCGCATGAACCGGACGCCCCGTACGTCTACCAGTTGGAAAGTGCGATGGGCGCCGCCATTTCGGTATTCGAAGAGTCCATGGCCCTGGACATCCCCCGAACCCGGTTTACCCCCGTGAAAACAACGGACGATCTCCTCGCCATCCGCTCTGATGCGTATGTCCTTTCGCGGGACTACCGTGTACAGCCGAACCCGGCTCGCCGCCGGAACGACCTGGTGATCCATTTGGACCCTCGGTATTACGGGCGGATTCAGGATTTCGAAGACCGGTTTGCCGAAGATCCGCCATCGCTGCTCGAATGTGACCGTCTGAAGATTGAGGGCGACATCACGTTCGGCAGACGCATCCGCATCATCGGAGACGCCCATCTACGCAATGCCTCTTCCGGGCCGGTCCGCCTTCCCGATGGAACGACTCTTACAGGCAGGGCGTCACCCATCAATGTGTAATCCGCAAACGGAATCCTACACGGCGTCAGCCAGTTCCTTGGCTTTATCGGTACGCTCCCACGTGAAGGCCTTGAGCTTGTCGCTTCGGCCGAAATGCCCATACGCGGAGGTTTCCTCGTAGATGGGGCGAAGCAGATCCAATTGCTCGATAATTTCCGCGGGTTTTAATCCGAAAACCTTTCGAACGGCTTTTTCGATCTTCTCATGCGGCGTCTTGCCGGTACCAAAGGTTTCAACCAGTACCGAAACCGGTTCCGGATACCCGATCGCGTAGGCCAGTTGAACTTCACATCGCTTCGCCAGCTTGGCGGCCACCACATTCTTGGCTACATATCGGGCCATGTACGCCGCGCTTCGGTCCACCTTCGAGGGATCCTTTCCGGAAAACGCGCCTCCTCCGTGCCGTCCCATTCCGCCATACGTATCGACAATGATTTTTCGTCCGGTAAGCCCACAGTCACCCTGCGGGCCGCCGACGACAAAGCGACCGGTCGGGTTAATCAGAATACGCGTCTTTTTGTCGATCAACTTTTCCGGAAGGTGTTTCTTGATGACTTCCTCGGTCAGGCCGTCCTTGAGCGTCTTGTTCTTTACCCCGGGCGTATGCTGTGTGGAAATCACCACGGTATCCACCCGCACGGGGCGATCCTCCTCGTACACGACCGATACCTGTGACTTTCCGTCCGGGCGCAGAAAATCCAGCTTTCCGGATTTTCGGGCGTGCGCCAGACCCCGCGTCAAGCGATGCGCCAGCATGATCGGAGTCGGCATCAATTCCCGGGTCTCGTCGGTCGCATACCCGAACATCATGCCTTGATCTCCTGCTCCCTGTTCCTTGTACCGGCTCGAACCGGGCGTCACGCCGCGATCGATGTCCACGGACTGACGGTCCAGGGCCACCAGCACGGCGCAGGTATCCGCATCAAATCCCATTTCCGAATCCGTGTATCCAATACGCGTGATTTTATCCCGGACGATATCGGAGTAATTGACCACGGCTTTCGTCGTAATTTCACCGGCGACCACGGCCATGCCCGTCTTAACCATCGTTTCGCAAGCTACCCGACTGTTCCGATCGGACGCCAGCAGGGCATCCAGGATGGCATCGGATATGCCATCGCACATTTTGTCGGGATGTCCCTCGGTGACGGATTCCGATGTGAACAAGTATCTATTCTTTGACATGCCTTCTCCCTTTTTATTCCACAAGCTCCAATACTTCAGGCGCAATCTTTTGCGTTAAACTCCGGCAAAGATCAAGAACTTCCGTAGCGGACTCCGAGGCCAGCGTTTGCTCCGCCAGTGTCTCGGCCTGCGAATACGTCAAGTTTCGTATCACATCCTTGGCCATGGGAATGGAGCCCGGATTCATGCTCAATTCATCGGCCCCGAGCCCGACCAACAGGGGAACCATCAACGGATTCCCCGCCATTTCCCCGCAAATCCCCGTCCAGATTCCATTTCGGTGCGCCACGTCAATGGTGTTACGGATTAATTTAATGATGGCCGGATGGGTCGGTTCATACAGGTACGCGATACGTTCGTTTACGCGATCCACCGCCAGGGTATACTGAATGAGATCGTTGGTCCCGATACTGAAAAAATCCACATGCGGCGCGATCAAATCGGCGGTCAACGCCGCCGAAGGCACCTCGATCATTACGCCGACGTCGATATTCTCGTTGAACTCATGTCCTTCGCGCCGCAATTCGTTCCGGACCTGGTCCAGGATTTCATTGGCCTGGAGCACTTCGTTCACATTGCTGACCATGGGATACATCAGCTTTACGTTTTCATGTTTGCTCGCCCGCAGGAGCGCACGCAACTGCGTCTTGAATATGGCGGGCTGGGCCAGGCAGAACCGTATCGCCCGCCATCCCATGAACGGATTCAACTCCGTCAGGGTTCGAATGTGGGAAATGAACTTATCTCCGCCGAGATCGAGGGTGCGGATGATGACCGGATGGGGGCTTAAGCGACGGGCCACCTCTTCGTATGCCTTGAACTGTTCCTCCTCGTTCGGCAACGCATCCTGCGACAGGTAGATGAATTCACTCCGGAACAGACCGACCCCCCTCGCCCCGCTCTCTATGACCGAATCGATGTCGCTCGGCAGTTCGATATTCGCGGACAACAAAACGAAGTATCCGTCTTTTGTTTCCGGGGGCTCATCCTTCAGCAGGGCCAACTCCGATTCGATGGTCCGCCGGCTTTCGATCAATTTGTTGTACGATGAAAGACGATCACTGGTCGGATGGATGAAAAACAGCCCCTTGCCCCCGTCGATCATGACCGGATCGCCTTCCGATACACGGAGACTTACGTCATGCAATCCCACGATGGCCGGGATGCCGAGCGCTCTCGCCATGATGGCGGTGTGCGAGGTATGACTTCCGAGATCGGTGACAAAGCCGATTACCTTTTCCGTGTTCATCGTGGCCGTATCGGACGGCGCCAGGTCATTGGCCACGACAATACAGGGTTCGGTCAAATCCTGGAGTTGAGAGCTCGTCTTGCCCGACAGGTTGCGCAGAATGCGGCGCGCCACATCGCGCACATCAGCCGCGCGTTCACGCAGGTAATCGTCTTCGATATTCGCGAGGGCTTCGGCGTATTTTTCCGCCACATCTTTCAGGACGACTTCAACGTTTCTCCGCCTCGCGGTCAACTCCCGTATGACCTCTTCCACGAACGCGCGATCGTCCACCACCATCAGATGAGCGTCAAAAATGCCGGCGCTGTCCTGTCCCACGGCATCGGAAACCTTCTGCTGAATATCGTGAATCTGACGACGGGTTTCGATCAGCGCATCTTCAAAGCGGGCCATTTCGCGGGGAATCTCGTCCTCCTCGACTTCCCGCGCGACATACCGCTCATCGTCCGTGGTGAGTAAGAACGCCTTGCCGGCTACAATGCCCGGAGATACACCGATTCCCTGAATAACGACTTCGCGGGTGTCATTGTTGGCGGACATCCTTGGTTTTAATCCTCGTAGAATTTCTGCTTCACCAGTTCTTCCAGGGCATCCAATGCTTTCCGGGCATCGTGTCCGTCGGCCGTTACGCGCAATTTCGCCCCCTGGTGTCCCTCCAGCGTCAACAGCCCCATGATGCTCTTCCCGGACACCTTTGATCCGTCCTTTTCAATGGTGATATCCGCATCATATTTCCCGGCCGTCTTCACGAACAGGGCCGCCGGCCGCGCATGAATCCCGAACTTATTCAGAATCTTCAGGTCGCGGCTCAGTGGGTTCGACTGACCGGTCAACGGGGCTTTTCTGTCCATCACGATTTTCCCTTTTTCCCCAACACATGCAACAGCTTTTCATCCAATTCCTTGGCGGCATCGTGTCCGAGCTTTTTAAGCGTCTGGTTCAAGGCCGCCACCTCCACAACATGCGCCAGATCCCGCCCCGCCGTGACCGGAATGGTGATAACCGGCAATTTCACCCCGAATATACTCGTAAATTCCGGCGACAGGCCCGTCCGGTCGTATTCCAGATCCGGCTCCGGGCGTCGCAGACGGATCACCAGGTCCAAACGAGCCTCTTTCCGCATGGAGGCCACGCCAAAAAGGCTGGGAATGTGTATGATGCCCAACCCCCTGATTTCCATGTGATACCGCGTGAGATCGGCCGCCGATCCGATCACTTCCCCCATGTTGTTCTTTCTCAAGACGGTAATATCATCCGAGACCAGGCTGTGTCCGCGCTCGATCAACGCCAACGCAGTTTCGCTCTTTCCGATCCCGGGTTTGCCCTCGATCAACACCCCTACGCCCATGATCTCCATCATGGTCCCCTGGAAACGCGCCACGGGGGCCATGAGATTTTCAACGACGATCGTCGCCGAGTTGATGAAGCGGTTTGTCAGCATGGGACTCTTGAGCAGAGGCACCTTGTATTCCTCCGCGGCCTCCCACATCTCGGGCAACGGATGACGGCTTCTGGTCAACACCATGCAGGGGATTTTCCGGCTGAAGAGATCCTGTATTCTCTTTGCCCGGTCCCGGTCGGACAGGGATTTGAGATAGGCGTTCTCCGCCAATCCCACCACCTGTATCCGCCGGAAGGCGAAGAACTGGAAAAACCCGGTCAACGCCAGGCCGGGCCGGTTCAAGGCCTCCTCTTCCACCTCATTATCCAGGTACGCTTCGCCGGCCACCACGTCCAGCGCGAGGGATTCCTTGCCGTATTCATAAAATTGTTTGACCGTAATGGACACGCCTGCCCCCTTTCCTCATTCCTTCCGGCAGATCACCCCCTATTCCATCTAGCCTTCCTCGCGATCCATTTTGGCCTGCACGTCCAGCTCGACCTCCGAAATGGGTTCCCGCGATTTATGATCCACCACCTTGTCCCGCAGCTTTCGCAACTGCTTCTGTGCCTTGTCAATGGCGCGGTCTATGGACGCATACATGTCATCCGATTCCTCTTTCGCGTCCACCCGCACGTTTTTCGCCGCATGGATCACCACTTCTGCCATATGACGGTATTTTTCAATATCCAGGATCAGGTGCACATCCAGGATTCGCGGAAATTCGGCCAGTGTCCGCTCCAACCGCTCATGCGCATGTTCTCGAATAGCCGGGGAAATATCCATATGGCGACCGGTGATGCTGATTTGCATGCTGTGTCTCCTTTGTTTGCGTGATCACATACTAAATTTTGAGCCCAGGTAAAGCTCACGGCTCACTTCGTCATTGATCAGAAAAGAACTGGTTCCCTCCCGCAAAACCTTGCCCTCACAGATCAAATACGCCCGATCCACTACCGCAAGGGTTTCCCGCACGTTATGATCCGTAATCAGGATGCCCAGGCCGCGATCCTTGAGTTCCACAATGATCTGTTGCACATCGTAGACCGCAAGAGGGTCCACACCGCTGAACGGCTCATCCAGCAATATCAGGGACGGACTGGTAACCAACGCTCGCGTGATTTCCAATCGCCGGCGCTCCCCCCCGCTCAACGTGTAGGCTTTTTGACGCGCGAGATGACTGATCTTTAATTCCTCCAGCAGAAACTCAAGGCGCACCCGTCGTTCTTTCCGGGAAAGAGGAAGAGTCTCCAGAATCGCCATGACGTTTTCTTCAACCGTCATGCGGCGGAACACGGACGGCTCCTGGGATAGATAGCCCATACCCATGCGCGCGCGTTTGTACATCGGCTCATGCGTGATGTCCCGCCCCCGGAAGGACACCGCCCCCTCCGTCGGCCGGATCAACCCCACAATCATATAGAAACTGGTGGTTTTTCCGGCCCCGTTCGGTCCCAGCAAACCTACAATCTCCCCCCGATTCACCTGTAGATTTACGCCGTTGACCACCGGGCGCCGATTGTAAACCTTGACCAGTTCGGATGTCTCAATCAGATAGGAATTATCCTGTACCACTCTATTCTCCAAAGAGCATGCGGTCGCGCGTGTCACCCTGTTCGGGGTAGAGTACCAGGCGAGCCTGTGGTTCGCAAATTAATTTATTGTCGTCCCGCCAGAAGGTAATCGTGTCTCCCTCGAGCAAGTCCCGGTTCCGTTTGATTCGCGGCTGGTCCTCGAGAAACAGCTTGCCGGACAAGAGATCATAGGTGGCTTTCCCGGCCCATGCCTTGGTGTCTTCCTGCTCGATGACGACCTGCCCCACCGCTTCGATCAACCGGGCCTCGTTATGTTCATCGAAATAGACCGTGAGCCGGTCGGTCGTCAGCCTGAGCGCGGGATCAATAACCACCACGTTCTCTTCAAACAGGGCAAATCGTTCTTCCTGGTTGAAGGTGAGGCGCACCGAGGTTATTTCGGTCACGTCCCCCATCGCATCCTCTCCGCAGGCATTCCCGATCAACGACGCCCAGGCCATCACACTCCAGGCGCATATCCATGTTGCTGTTCTCATTGCAGTCCCTTCAGCCCCATGTCCAGTAATAGCACACGGGCCTCGTTATGAATTTTAAATGTTCCGCTTTCCGCGTCCCAGACAAATCCCCTTCCGGTGATAATCATTTCCTTGCGGGCAATATGAATGTCCGATTCGGAACGTGCGGAACGTGTCGTGTTGTCATATAGGCATTCCGGCGCCGTAACGCGCATTTCAACCGTGCGATCCTCTCCGTAGAATTCAAGCCTCATCCGCGTAATCTCGACTTCGCCATTCGGCATGATCCGGGCATAATCGCCCGATAGCTTGGAGCGGAGACGCATTTCACTGTCAAAATCCGGCACCTCGAAATCAGCAATCCGCTGGACTCCGCCTTCGCGCGCCCAAACAACCCCGTCCGGGCCGGGCGTCCCCACGTGACTTATGACCAGCCCGAGGGCTATCAGCACCATCGCCATGATACGCTGTTTCATCATAAACAGGCTCTTTCAGAACCATCCAACATGTTGCATGTTCATTCCATTCACCGGACCACCCGGTCAATGCCGATTAATTCCTGCCACAACCGTCCGAGCTTGGACACGGGCAGGGCATTCTCGCGGTCGGACAATGCCTGCTCCGGATGGGCGTGCGTCTCGAGAAATATACCGTCGCAGCCCGCCGCCACCGCGGCCCGCGCCAAATGAGGCGCCCACCGGCCGTCTCCCTTTGTGGCCCCGTCGCCCGCACCCGGCAATTGGACACTGTGCGTGGCATCGAAAATCACCGGATATCCGTACTCGCGCAGGGCCGGAAGACTGCGCATATCCGCCACCAGATTGTTGTACCCGAATGTGGTGCCCCGCTCGGTAATCAGAATGTTCCGGTTGCCGGTGCTTTCCACCTTGGCCGCCACATGGCGCACATCCCACGGAGCCAGAAATTGACCCTTCTTTATATTTACCACCTTGCCGCTTTCCCCCAATGCCAGCACCAGGTCCGTCTGCCGGCACAAGAAAGCGGGCAATTGCAAAACATCGGCCACGCGGGCGGCCAACGGTACCTCCTGCTCGCTATGCACATCCACCAACAGGGGTATGCCGTACCGCTCCTTCACCTCCCGGAGTATTTCCAGGCCTTTGGTCAGGCCCGGCCCGCGATACGAGGTGTGTGATGTGCGATTGGCTTTATCGTAGGACGCCTTGAAAATCAACGGGATCCCGTCGCGTCGCGCCAGTCGTACCAGGCGCCCGGCCAGCCGGACACACGACGCGCGATCTTCAATAACACACGGGCCCGCAATCAATATCAAGGGATTGCGACCCCCAATGCGTATTTTGCCGATGTGTATGATTCTGCTTCGCGCCATGGTATTCCCATCCGTATTCCCTGTGCCGGCGGATGCCCTTCCTATACCAGGCCCGCCTGCCGCAATACGTTTTCGACCCGCTCGATATCGTTCGGGCTGTCCACTCCCACACTTTTCGTATCGCTCTTGATAACCTTCATACGTG
>SLKG01000046.1 GCA_007134735.1 Kiritimatiellia bacterium | reverse complement strand
CGAAGCCCCAACGAATAGATAGCTTTCTCTACATCCTCTACGGTGGCGTCGGCGAGGCTCTCTGGAACTGTGAATCGGGTGTAGAACTCCTCGTAGAGTTCGGCTACGGCCTGCGCACGGTCTATCTTTCGATTCACTATCTGGGCTATATTATCGAGGAGCATTTTGGCGACGGGTCCGGTTTGGGCTGTCGTATTGAGTATCTCCGGGAGCCTGAACCCATGGGAACGGCCGGTGCGTTGTCCCTCTTGCCGGAGGCGCCCGGGGAACCCGTTATTGTCATGAACGGCGATCTGGTCACGCAGGCGGATATCGGCGCGATGCTGCATGTGCATGAGGCCGGCGGGTATGCGGCGACGATGGCGGTGCGCCGGTACGGGCATCAGATTCCCTTTGGCTGCGTAGAGGTGGAGGACGGGCAGATCCGGCAGTTGGAGGAGAAGCCCTTGCACGAACGCTTTGTGAATGCGGGTATCTACGTCTTGAATCCGGAATTGCTGGCGGAGGTGCCCAGGGAACACTATGCCATTACCGATCTTTTTGCGCAGTGCCTGGCCCGGAAATGGCCGGTCGGTGCGTACGAAGTAGAGGAGGAATGGCTGGATGTAGGACAAAGGGAGCAATTAAACATGGGGTTTATCCGATGAGCTTAACAGAGATCTGGACGGGACGTTCCGTGTTGGTGACGGGCGCGGGCGGATTTATCGGCAGTCATCTGGCCGAGCGTCTGGCGCGCGAGGGCGCCCATGTGCGCGCCATGGTTCATTACAATGCGCTCGGACGACGGGGATGGTTGGATAGGTCTCCGCATCATCGCGAGATGGAGATTGTGGCCGGCGACGTATGCGACCGGGATTCCGTCCGTAACGCCGTAAAAGGCGTCGATACCGTATTCCATCTTGCCGCCTTGATCGGTATTCCTTATTCCTATCAGGCGCCCGTGTCCTATGTACGTACGAACATCGAGGGCACGATGCACGTCATGCAGGCGTGCCTGGAAGAGCGGGTACGCCGGGTAATTCTTACATCAACCAGTGAAGTGTACGGCACGGCGCGCTATATCCCTATCGACGAGCAACATCCCTTGCAGGGCCAGTCTCCCTATTCGGCGAGCAAGATTGCCGCTGATCAAATGGCCCTGGCTTTTCACTGCTCGTTTGATCTGCCCGTGGTCATTGTGCGTCCGTTCAACACCTTTGGTCCGCGTCAGTCCCTGCGGGCGGTAATCCCGACGATCATCACCCAGTGTCTGAAGGGCGGAAAGGTCAAGCTGGGCAATGTTACACCGACGCGCGACATGAATTACGTGGATAACATCATCGACGGATATTTATCCGTGGCCACCGCCGCCCGCGTAGAGGGACACGTTATTAACCTGGGCTCGGGACGCGAGATCGGCATCGGGGATCTGGCGAAAATGATCGCCAATATCGCGGGCAGAGAGAATGCAATTGAAACGGAGCCGGAACGCATTCGTCCGCCCCGAAGTGAAGTGGAAAGACTCCTGGCCGACTCCTCGAAGGCACAAGAGCTCCTGGGTTGGACGCCTCGCGTTTCCCTTGAAAGCGGACTGAAACAGACCGTGCAATGGATGCGTGAACACGCGGACCATTATCGTCCGGACGAATATGCCGTCTGAGTCACACAGAATACCCCTTGCCGTTCCCTGCATGTCCGGCAACGAGTGGGTGTATATCAAGGACTGCCTGGACACCAATTGGGTGTCGTATGCCGGTCCGTACGTGGATCGGTTTGAGCGGGAACTCGCGGCGAAGGCCGGGTCCGCTCATGCCGTTGCTGTTTCCAGCGGGACGGCGGCCTTGCACATGGCCCTGATCCTGGCCGGGGTGGGGGCGGACGATGAAGTGATCATGCCCGGTCTGACCTTTGTCGCGCCTGCCAACGCGGTTCGGTATTGCGGGGCCTGGCCGGTGTTCACGGATATCCGGGCGGACGATTGGCAGTGGGATGTGGGATTGGTGGCCGAGTTTCTGGATGCGGGGTGCGGGATGCGTGATGGCCGGCTGGTCAATAAGGCGACCGGACGAAGAATCGCGGCGTTACTGTCCGTACACCTGCTCGGCGGCATGGGGGACGTGGAGGCCGTGGCGGAGTTGGCGGCCCGATATGAACTGCCGTTGATTGAGGATGCGGCCGAATGCCTCGGCGCTACGTACAAGGGCCGTCCCGTCGGTGCGCCGATTCCGAACGACAAGGGTCCGTTACGATTGGTGATCACCAGTTTCAACGGGAACAAGATCATCACCACCGGCGGCGGCGGGGCGATATTGACGGAGGACTCCGCGACGGCCGTTCGTGCCCGGCACCTGACGACCACGGCGAAAGCCGACCAGATCGAGTTTGAACACGACGAGGTTGGGTATAACTATCGCATGACCAACATCGCCGCCGCATTGGGCGTGGCCCAATTGGAACATTTGGAAGGGTATGTGGAGCGCAAGCGCAACATAGCGGCACGCTATGCCGGAGTATTTTGCGGGACAGGTATTACCGTACATCCGGAGCCCGCACATTGCGCGAGCACCTTCTGGATGTATACCGTGCAGACGACGGGCCGTGCACGCCCGGTGATAGACCGGCTTAACGATCGGGGAATTCAAGCGCGGCCGATATGGCGTCCGTTGCACCGTCTGACGCCCTATTCCGGGTGCTTTGTGGCTACCGGGATGGATGTGGCCGACGATCTGTGCGAACGGTGTGTGAGTCTTCCCTGTTCGGTGCAGATATCCGCCGGTGAACAGGAGGCCGTAGGCGCTCATCTACTGGAGAATGTGAGTTCAGCGTGATGCGGCCCGCCCCGGCACATCAACTTCGTACGCGACTTTGTCTTGCGTTGGGACCCTGGCAGGTCATTTCCCTGACCAGTGCCGTGAAGAGCGCATCGCGAATGGAGTCGGCCGAAACAACCCCGTGGAGGAACAAGTTGGTTTTGTGCTGTTCCGCCGCGAGGGACGTGGTGGATACAATGGAGGAAATGGCGCGGCCGCTGGAGATCTGGGATGAAATTATACCGGCTTATGACCGGCTATCCCATGAGCCGTCCCGGGAACTCTGGCCGCTGCCGGTGGGTAAATTGTTCGATGCCTGTTACAGGCTTTGCGGGTATGACCAGCCCGATGAACTCTGGGTCGGGCACTTGGAGGGCTACATTCACCGACTGATATTCGAAGCATATCCCAAGGCGCGTATCGTCTGGTATGAATCCGGATTCGATTCTGCCTGTCCGGCGCCGGTACGCAAGGGACGGGTGGTTTTAAAGCATTGGCGGGCCTGGCCGGGCTTGATCCGGAGAGGAATATGGAACGAACATTTCATTTCGACACGCCTTTGCGACTATCGATTGGCCCGGGAACATCTGGCACGGGTTCGTGCGCGCTATCGATGGTTGGGAAAAATAGCGCAGGATCCGGATTATCTAAAGCATGTGTCGACCTATACCTTCGCGGCGGATGATGTCAATGGCGTCCTGGATGCTATCAGAAGGGCGTTGCCTGCGACCAGGGAATGGAACCCGCCCCCGGCCGACCGTCCCCGGGTGCTATTATTGAGCCAGATGGTTACCAGGGAGTACGTGGATCGCTTGGATGCCTACCGGGAAGGTTATCGTGACGTCATCTCCAGGCTTGTTTCCGCGGGTTATGTTGTGTTCTGGAAAGAACATCCCCGGTCGGTGTACCGGTTGGGCCCCGTGTTTCAGGTCGAGTTCGGAGCGGACCGCGTGTTTGTTTCGGATGAGATGGAACGCTATCCCGTTGAGCTTTTTGCGAGGCACGAGGATTTCTCAGCCTGTGTGGCCATCAGTTCATCAAGTCTACGGTACATACAGGAGGTGCAGGGGATTCCGGGCTATACGTGCGCGGATCGCTTTCTACACCTGGCGGCATCGGAAGGGACTCGCCAGGCCCTGCGTGCCTGTCTCGATGTATTGCCGTCGTGGACCCGGTTAATCCCGGAGGACAAACGGATTGATAGCCATCCATGCATGAGTGGTTCAACGCGACCGAATGAAATCCATTGAGGAATTAAGGGAACGCTTGAATTCCGCCTCCTGCCGGGAGGCGGAAGGCCGGGTTGCGGATTGGCTGGTGGAGCGGGAACGGCATTATGGCGGGGTATGCCGTCATGTGCCCCGCAGGACGGTGAGTCCGCACGATCCGCGGGCGGGCGATGTTATTCAAAACGGGGGCATGATTGGAGGAGACCGGATGGCCGATCATGGCTATGCCGCCGATTACGCGGAATTTCTCATGCCCTTCATAAAACGACCCGAAAACAGAATCGTTCTGGCCGAGGTGGGTATCTTGAAAGGAACGGGACTGGCCCTGTGGGCCGACCTCTTTCCCCGGGGAAGAATCATCGGTTTGGATATTGATTTATCTCATACCCGGGAAAACATCCCTCATCTTCGGGAACGGGGCGGATTCGTCAATAATGAACCGGAGTTGTACGAATATGATCAATTTGTGGACGAGCGGGCCCGCGTGCGGAAGATTCTCGGACGAGATCGTATCCATATCTACATCGATGACGGGTTCCATGAGGAACAAACCATCCTTCAATCCTTTGCGTCCATCCATCGTTTTCTGGCGAAGACATTTGTCTGTTTTATTGAAGATAACCCGCATATCTGGTGGCGATTACAGGAATTGTATCCGCAATACACGGTGCGGCGGAGGGGCGAATTAACCATTGTAACGCGTTCGCCCTGGTGGCTGAACATCAAGCGGCGAATGGGACTGGCACGCCGGCGCGTGTTCGGATCTCGATGACGGGGGAACGGGCTATGCGCATCAAAAGTGCGGGGGCGAAACTATCGGCAGGACTTTGGTGGAGGGGGCAGGTATTGAGGGAAAGAGGATGGGGCCGGACCCGATCCGGCCGATGGGTGGTGGATGCACTTTTGTGGCCTTCCGATATACGGCTCATACGGAATCAATACCGTGATGAATTCGGGCGGTTTCCCCGGTTGTTATTTCCGCGCACGTTCAATGAAAAGATACAGCGCACCAAGGCTTTTGCTCGATGTCCCCGGTACACCCGGTACGCCGACAAAATCGCCGTGCGGGACATGGTGAAGAAACGCGTTGGACCCCATATTCTCAATGAATTGCTGTGGTATGGGAATGACCTGGATGAAGCGGAGCGGAATGCATTGCCCCATGCGTTTGTCATTAAGGCCAATAATGGATCGGGTTGTAATCTCATCGTGCGGGATGCTGGATCGACGGACTGGGAACGGTTAAGGGCCACAACCGCGGAATGGCTGAAGTTTAATCGCCGTTATGACCGGCATTCCGCGGAATGGCAATATCGGTGGATTGAGCCCCGGTTATTGATTGAACCGCTTTTGCCGGGGCCCGGGGGCGCCGTTCCCCTGGACTATAAATTCATGTGCTTCCATGGTCGTGCCGAGATCATACAGGTGGATGTCGATCGCTTTACCCATCATACCCGCGCCCTGTTTGATCGTTCATTCAACCGGTTGCCGGTGGGTTTGAAATTTCCGCGTTATGAAGGGGTGTTGCCTAAGCCGGATTCGTTCAATGAAATGATGGAGATCGCGGAGGCGCTGTCAAACGGGGAATCTTTTATGCGCGTGGACCTGTATGACTGTGGAAGGCCGGTATTCGGGGAACTCACATTGGCTCCGGGATCGGGTCTTGAGCATTTTGATCCCCCGGAATGGGATCTTCGGCTGGGACAGCTATGGTAGCGGGGGGAATATGGATGTGTGGTGCATGGCGCGGGGCTCGATCGACGGCATGGGTTCCTGAGCCGAAAATGGCACGCGATTCTTCAGGGGATATGGGTCGATGAAGAATATCATGGTCGTATCGCATCACCGGCGCGGGGGAGGGGCCCCCCTGGATTCCTTATGGTTCTCACGGGACGTCTGTGCGGCAATGGGCTTGCGGTTGTGGTTTGTGTGGGGGGGATCAAGAGGCCTCGGCTTGCGGGCGTTGCTTCGCTCAAGATGCATCGTGTTTGACGGGATCTACTGCCTGGCCCTGGGGTATGCGCCATGGATCTATTCGATCGGGTCCATGTTGGGGAAGCGCATGGCGGTATACTGGCATGAGACGGAGTGGCATGCGGAGCGAGCCATGCGGTATGCCTCCGTCAGACGCATGATGAAGAATCCGGCCATGGTACATTTTCATGTGTGTGACGCCGGAAAGCGCATGCTGGTTGAAAAATACGGGGTGGAAGAATCGCGCGTTCGAGTATTGCACAATATTACCGATGATTCCCGTATTTCCGAACCTCGGCTTTCCGTTCAACCTATGTCGGCCTGGGTGGCCGCCTGTGGCGATGTGTATGAGCGGAAGGGGCCGGATCTGTTCATCGAAATTGCCCGCCGTGTGGCGGCCGTTCAACCGGAGGCCCGTTTTTTCTGGTTGGGAGAATTCCGGCCGGACGGGTTTTCGGAAAGCTCCATACGCGATTCTATCCGATCCGCCGGTCTGGATCATCATATCATTTTTGCCGGCGGCGTCCGGAACCCGTCATACCTGTTATCCCATATGCGCTGCGTGCTGTTGACCAGCCGTGATGAACCGATGCCAAAGATTCTGATGGAAGCGTTGGCGATTGGTAAAGAAGTGATCGCTTTTGATGTGGGGGGTGTGCGCGAATTGCTGGGCGGGCTGGGAACACTCATCCCGGCCGGGGATGTGGATGCCTTTGCCGAAGCCCTGATTGCGGCGATGGATCGCGAATGGACCGGCGAACAACAGGAAGCCTGCCGGAGGCGATATCGGGAAATGTTTACTCCCGATGCATTTGCGAAGCGTTTTGAATTGGCCGTAGCATGGTGGGAAGCGCGCGAGTCGTGAAGATCGCCAACGTTATGAGCCTGATCCTTAATCCCTTCGCGCCCTTTGCGTGCTTCTGTAAATCAATCCTGTTTGGACCCTGAGTAGAAACGGAAGAGCATGAACAGAAGGTCGCGAAGAACGCTAAGGTTATGAGCAAGATCCTTTTCTTCAATCCCTTTGCGCCCTTTGCGTTCTTCTGTAAATAATTCCTGCTTGGATACCGACTGGAAACAGAAACCCAGAACAAGAAGGATTAGTTCCATGGACAACCAGGACCTGCAGAATCTGTACAATCGCGTATATGCGGACGGAGAGGAACTCTTCTATACCACCAGCGCGTTTCCTGAATCGCTTCTCATTCACCGCATGGGTGGCGATTGGACGGGACTGGAGGTCTTGGAAATTGGTTGTGGCGAGGGTCGGCTGGCCGCCTTGATGGGCTTCAGCGGAGCGCATGTTCACGCGGTGGATTACAGCAAGGAAGCCATTGCCCTTGCGCAGGATCGTATTCGCTTGCCGAATGTTCGATTTGAATGCAAGGACGCTCGCGATGTATCGGGACAATATGATCGAGTGGTATTGCAAGGGGTGTTGGAGCACATGGACGATCCCTTTGGAGAATTGCGAAGGTGGCGGGATCGATTTCTCAAGCCCGGCGGCGTCTTGATTACGTCGTCGCCTTCTTTTTTAAATCCCCGCGGGTATGTCTGGATGGCCTTGCAGCTTCTGCTGGATGTGCCGATGTCCCTGTCCGATTTGCATTTCCTCTGTCCCTTTGATTTTGAAGAGTTTGCGGAGAAGGAGAATATGCGGTTGACCTATGAAAGTTGTGATCATGACTGGGCGAGCGGCGGGTTGACCCTTGTGGATTTCAAAAAACGTCTCACCAATGCGTTGCGGGATGCCGACTTGGATAATACCCGGGTCGATCGCTTTCTGGCCTGGCTGGAGAAAGCCGTTCGGTTCTACCGTCCGGAAACCTGGAGCGGCGCGAATGTGGTGTATCGATTAGAGGTTGAAGGTTGAAGGTTGCCGCGTCGCCGCACAGCGGCAAGCGGCCACTTGGCGGCGGAGCCGCCGACGTGGCAGGTTGCAGGTTGGAGGCATGAGGGGAGGGAGAATGAGCGCGGCGAAGACGTTTGAGGAATTGGAGTGTTGGCAGTTGGCGAGGCAGTTAACAAACGCAATCTATGAGCTCACGCGTAGTGATAAGGTTAAGAAGGATTACGCCTATGTGGATCAGGCAAGACGATCGTCTATTTCGATCATGAACAACATATCCGAAGGTCATGAGCGGGGATCAAATAAGGAATTTGTAAAGTACCTGTACATTGCCCGCGGTTCATCCGGTGAGATCAGGAACATGCTCTATATCGGCTTCGACCAAGGTTGTGTGGGCAAAGAAGCATTCAGCGAGTTAATGGAGCTTTCGACCAGAACATCGAAGGCCTGTTACGGTCTCATCCGTTATCTGAGCAAGAACCTTGATTGGAAATCAAAACTCTCAATCGCTTTATTTCTCTTTTATGCTCCATTATCAAATTCCTGTTCTTAACCTTCAACCTTCAACCTGCAACCTGCAACCTGTATCCCGTATCATCAAACCATAATCACCAAGGAGCTTATCATGAGCTTGTTCATAACTGCCGAGATTGGAATTAATCACAATGGGGATATCAACATGGCCAAACGATTAATCGATGTGGCCAAAGACTGCGGATGTGACGCGGTTAAATTTCAGAAGCGCACGATCGATCTGGTGTATTCAAAGGAGCTGTTGGACGCGCCCCGGGAAAGCCCCTGGGGCACGACCCAGCGGGAGCAGAAGGAAGGGCTGGAATTCGGAAAAGACGAGTACGATGAAATCGATCGCTATTGTAAGGAGCGGGGTATCGAGTGGTATGCATCCGCCTGGGACATGGAGAGTCTCCAGTTTTTGCGCCACTACGATCTGGCACACCATAAAATCGCATCCGCTATGATCGTCTGGGAAGACTTTCTTAAAGCCGTTGCCTCGGAGGGTAAACACACATTTATCTCCACCGGAATGTGCGAGGTGAATCATATTGACCGCGCCGTGGAGATATTCAAGGAGGCGAATTGTCCCTTTGAATTGATGCACTGCGTTTCCGTATATCCAATGGAGGACGAGAAGGCCAATCTGTCGGCGATTGTGACCCTGAGGGAGCGATACGGATGCGATGTCGGCTACAGCGGGCATGAAGTGGGGCTGGCGGTGTCGTACGGCGCGGTGGCGCTGGGAGCGACTTCATTGGAACGGCATATTACACTGGATCGCGCACTGTACGGATCCGATCAGGCCGCATCGGTGGAGCCGGGCGGATTGCGCATGCTGGTAGGCGCCGTCCGGAAAATCGAGTTGGCACGGGGCGACGGCAAGATCGGCATGCTACCCGAGGAGGAACCCATTGCAAAGAAATTGAGGGCGCATATTCCGGTGTAAGCGGCGGAAGAGTTTGAACAGAAGGTCGCGCTTGCCCGCCTCTGGAGGGAAGAACGCCAAGGATATTGCAAGATTCTTTTCTTTAATCCCTTCGCGCCCTTTGCGTGCTTCTGTGAATAAATCCTGTTCGGACCCTGGATAGAAACGGAAGAGAGTGAACAGAAGGCCGCGAAGAACGCCAAGGTTATGAGCATGATCCTTTTCTTTAATCCCTTCGCGCCCTTTGCGCACTTCTGTAAATAAATCCTGTTCGGATACTGAATAGAAACGGAAGAGTATGAACAGAAGATCGCGAAGAACGCTAAGATTATGAGTGTGACTCCTTTTCCTTATCCCATTCGAGTGCTTCTGTAAATAAATCCTGAAAAGTGAAAACGGTCGCCATCATACCCGCCCGGGGCGGATCGAAGAGTATTCCAGGCAAGAACATAATGGATTTTTGCGGTTATCCATTACTGGCCTGGTCGATTGCCGCGGCGCGTGATTGCCCGGACATCGGATGCGTGTATGTATCCACCGATAGCCCGGATATTATGAAGGTCGCGGAACAATACGGGGCCGAGGGTATCGAACGGCCCGTCGAGCTGGCGGGAGACACGGCGTCCTCGGAATCCGCACTGATTCATGCCTGCTCCATTTTAATGAATCGTGGAATTCGGCCGGAACGGGTGGTTTTTCTGCAGGCCACGTCGCCGCTTCGGGAGTCGTCTGAACTAACAGAAGCGTTGAGCCGTTTTGACGAGGATAAGCTTGATTCCCTGTTTTCCGCTTCCGAGCCGGAGGATTTTCTGATGTGGCGTGAAACGGCGGCCGGTCTGGAGAGCCTCAATTATGCTGTCCATGACCGGAAACGCCGGCAGGAATCGAATACCGCAGACCGAATACTTATTGAAACCGGATCCTTTTACATTACCCGCCTGTCGTTGTTGATGGAGGAAGGCAATCGATTGGGAGGAAGGATAGGCTATTATCCCGTGCCCGTTTGGAAGAGCTGGGAAATAGATTCGGAGGAGAGTTTCCGCCTGTGCGAGACGATGATGAAAATCCACGGGTTGGATCGACAGCCTCCGGCAACCATCGCAGGCCCTTCTCAACGCCCGTACCAGTCAACCGGTGGACGATAGCGCGCGACCCGCCGACGCCAAGTCTTCGGCGTGGCCTGCGAGAAAGGTTGACGATTACGGAAACGAGTGCGGGCATGACTCCCGAACTCCAGAACGTCAGAACCCCCAAACCCCGGAACAAGATCATGCAAAGAGAAAGCTCATCACGCGTTGTTTTCTACAATGGCTCCTTTGTTCCCGAATCCGAGGCGCGTATATCCATTTATGATTCGGCCTTGATGTTCGGGGATATGGTTTTTGAAATGACCCGTTCGTTCAATAAGAAGCAATTTAAATTACGGGAACACCTGGATCGGTTGATGGCGGGAATCAGGATTCTTCGGATCCCGTTGAACATGGACGTGGATGAATTGGAAACGGCCTGCCTGGAAACGGTTGAACGCAATGAAGCGGCCTTTGGGGAGGATGACGAACATCGCCTCATGATTGATGTGTCCCGGGGTTTGTTGGGCATTTATCAAGGTGTGGTGGGTTCTCACAAGGGGCCGAATGTGATTATCGCCGACTTCCCGTTGCGTTGGACCGTGGCGGGGATGGGAAGGCTGTTTGATTCGGGCATCCATGCGGTACTTACGAGCCAACGGGCCATTCCGGCCCATTTGTTGGATCCGAAGATTAAAAACCGGAGCCGCATACATTACTTGATGGCCAATATCGAGGCCTCCCGGATGGAAGGGGAGGACAACTGGGCGCTTTTGCTTGATACGGATGGTTTCGTCGCCGAGGGGACGGGAGATAATTTCTTTATGGTCAAGGACAAGTGCTTGATCACGCCGGAAGGACGCAATGTGCTTCGCGGGATCAGCCGTGCGTATATTCTGAACGAACTGGCGCCGCAATTGGGATTGCGGGCGGAGGAGAAGAACATCGAACCGTATGATGTCATGACGGCGGATGAGGCCTTTATGACCGGCACCCCGTTTTGCATGCTTCCGGTTACATCGCTCAACGGAGTTCCCATTGGGAAAGGATGCGTGGGAGACATAACCCGGTTATTGCTAAAGACCTGGAGCGAAAATGTCGGCGTCGATATCGTGAAGCAGATACAGGATTGGGATGCGGGACGGGCAGGGGATGGCGCCGGCGGTCCGACCCCGTATGCGTTTGGGAAGTGATGCGGGCCGTTGGGTGGCCCCTGGTCCTTGGTGATTAGGGTGGGGGGCGTGTCAAGGAATGGGTAACGGGTTTCAATGTCCAATAGCCAACAAGGAATAACCAATTCCCAAATTTGATCCTTGGTTATTCCTTGTTGGCTATTGGATATTCTGCGCCGGGCGACCCACCCTCACGCCGCTTACGAAGCGTAAGCGTAGTGACGCGGCGCCGGTCACCATGCGCTTCGCTTAGGTGACCGGCACCTCTCCCAGGAGGGGAGAAAGAAATATAGAAAAGGTGGCCGATCGCATCCCTGTCTCATTTCGGAT
>SLKG01000052.1 GCA_007134735.1 Kiritimatiellia bacterium | reverse complement strand
CAGGCCAAGGTGGCCAACAGCCGGGACGGCGAGGGATATCACAAGGTCGACCCGGAACGGTACAGGCCCTTCCCCGGCACCTATTGGCAGGAGGATTTCGCGGATCGCGCCGCCATGGCCTGTACCATCCTCGCCTCGGATTACCTCGCCAAAGGCGAAACCGAAAATGCCCGGGAAGCCCTTCAGAATATCCTGCATGCAAAGGTCCTGGCCGTTCCGGACTCAGACCCGTTCGAGGCGTACCTCGCTTTCCAGAAGAAATGGTCGAACCTGATGGCCGTGATCGAACAGGACCGGGAACGCATTCGGAAAGTTTTGTGGAGTTGAGTACATGGCGCTGACATCGAGAGGAGAGTATGACATCGTTTCTTGAATTGGCGCAACGAAGACAAAGCACGCGAAAGTATGTAAACAAGCCCGTGCCGCGCGAGGTGGTGGACCGGTGCCTCGAGGCCGCACGCCTGGCGCCCTCGGCCTGCAATTCACAGCCATGGCGCTTTATCGTGGTCGATCGCGACCCGCTGCGAAGCGAACTGGCGAAGGCGGCATTTTCGGGCATGTATTCCATCAATCAGTTCGCGGCCGACGCGTCGGTGCTGATGGTCGTCGTGACGGAGCGTTCGAAATACATCGCCCGGCTCGGCGGCGGATTCCGGGGCATCCAGTACAGCCTGGTGGACATCGGCATCGCCGGAGAGCATCTCGCCCTGCAGGCGGCCGAAGAAGGATTGGGAACGTGCTGGCTGGGCTGGTTCAACGAGAAAGCGGTCAAACAGACCTTGGGGCTTCCGAGACGCGCCCGCGTGGATGTCATGATGTGTCTCGGTCATGCCGCCGATGCCGATACCCGCCCCAAGGACCGCAAATCGCTGGACGAAACCCGGGAATATGCGTGAACCCTGAAAAAGCGTGGTGAAGACATGGGACACAAGATGTTTGTTGTGGTGCGTACGATCGCCCTCGTGTATGTGGGATTGCTCGTGATGATAGCGGGTTGTCAGCGGCAGTTCATCTATTATCCGAGTCGCGCCCCTGAACGGGACTTGCTGGATCTGGCCCGCGGCGTAAACCTCGAACCCTGGCGGGATTCAGATGAGGAGATCGTCGGCTGGCGAACACCGGCGCCCGAGGGGACCCGGGTGAAGAACGCCATTGTGGTGTTTCATGGAAACGCCGGATACGCGCTTCACCGGACCTATTTCGTGCATGGGTTTGAGTCGATTCCCGATGCGGACTCCTGGCAGGTCTATCTCTTCGAATATCCGGGATACGGCGCGCGGTCCGGACACCCTTCGGAGGAAACCATCAAGCAGGCGGCCGACGAAGCGGTGCAGCAACTACGGGAAACCGATCTGCGCGTATTCCTGCTCGGCGAATCGCTGGGCAGCGGCGTGGCCACGTATCTGGCCGGAACCTATCCGGACGAAATTGCCGGATTGTTCCTGATTACTCCCTTTACCAGCCTGGTGGATGTGGGACGGCATCATTATCCCATTTTTCCCGTACGCCTGTTGCTCCGCGAGCGGTACGACAATGTAAAGGCACTGGAACATTACGGCGGACCGGTTGCCTTTCTTCTGGCGGGTCGGGACGAGGTTATCCCGACCCCGCTGGGCCTCCGCTTGCACGAAGCCTACGAGGGTCCGAAAAAACTGATCGTGCAGGAGGACCGCACACACAACACCCTGATGTATCAACCCCACGCGGCGTGGTGGCGGGAGGTGACGGAGTTCCTGCTCGCGCCGGGCGAGAGCCGGTAGAATGGCGTAGACGCCGGATTATGGGTTCTTAAATACCGGATCGATAGCCCCCTACCCGGTTATCCTCTTTGCGTCTTTGCCCGCTTCGCGCCTTGCGCTCTCCTCTTCCGGGCTCATCACGAAGTCCGGCGGTCGCATCCGGCTTCCCGCCACGTCGGCGGCTTCGCCGCCAAGTGGCCGCTTGCCGCTATGCGGCGACGCGGCACCACGCATCCCGCTCCGCCTCACCCGTGTTCCGACAGCGTCTCGATCAGCTTTTGAAGCTTTTCGCTTTTCTCCAGCAACTGCTTCTTGCGATCTTCCTGCTGTGCGACCACTTCGCGCGGGGCCTTGTTGATAAAATCCATGTTACCCAGTTTGCGCGTCGTGCGTTCCAAATCCGTGTTTACCTTCTCCATCTGGGCCTTCAGCTTTTTGATCTCGGCCTCGGCATCGACGATGCCCTCTACGGGCATGTACACCCCGCCCAACTGACTGACCGCGCTCGGCATGGCTCTCGGCGGCTTGAAATTTCGATCAACGATAATCTCGCGGGCACGCAACAGCCCCGCGATCGAATGCCGGTCCACGCCCAGGCGTTTGGCATACCGCTCGTTGGTAGGACGAATAAACAATTCGATCTCCTGCTTCGGCTGCAGACCGTAATCGGCGCGCATATTGCGCACCACGCGAATCAGGTCGTGCTTGGCATCGACATACGAAACCACTTGCGCGGTAACGCCCCACGCCTCCAGCTCTTCGGCTTCTTTTTCCTGTGGCCAGGGCGCCACCATGATGCTTTCGGCGCGGGCCCGATACCCCATCCCCTGCCACAGCTCTTCGGTGACGAACGGCATCAGCGGATGCAACAGGCGAAGCGCATTGGAAAATACATAATGCATCACCTTCAGCACCTGTTCGCGGCGGGGCTGATCGTCGCCATACAGAATGGGTTTGGAATATTCGACGTACCAGTCACAGAACTGGTGCCAAAGAAATTCATACACGCCGTGCGCCAGATCATTGAACCGGAACCGTTCCAGGCTGTCCGTACACAAGGCTATGGTTTCGTGTAATTTCGCGAGTATATGACGATCATCCGCACCGAGCAGTTTGGCGTTTAATTCCGGCGCGTCGAAATCGGGTGACGTTTCCGATGAATGCATCTGCATATACCGGGCGGCATTCCAGATCTTGGTGCCGAAGTTCCGGCCGATCTCGAATTTCTCGTCTGAAAGGAATACATCACTGCCGGTGGCCGTGATCATAATCAAGCTGAACCGCAAGGCATCCGCGCTATACTTATCGATGATGGTCAGCGGATCGATCGAATTGCCCAGGCTCTTGCTCATCTTTTGCCCGACATCGTCGCGCACCGTCCCGTGTATATACACATGCCGGAACGGAATATCCTCCCGGCATTCCAATCCGGCCATGATCATGCGGGCCACCCAGAAGAAAATAATTTCCGAAGCCGTCACCAACGTATCGCCCGGATAATAGAATTTGAGGTCCTCGCTTTCGTCGGGCCATCCAAACACGCTGAACGGCCAAAGCCACGATGAGAACCATGTATCCAGCACATCCTCATCCTGCCGGATCTTGTCCGCACCGCAGGAGGGGCACCGTTCGGGCGAATGCCGGTCCGCCCATTCGTGGCCGCAGGCATCGCAGTAGAACACCGGGATCCGGTGTCCCCACCATATCTGGCGCGAAATGCACCAGTCCCGGATGTTCTCCATCCACTCCTGGTACACCTTGGTCCAGCGCTCCGGAACGAACTCGATGCGGTCCTCGTTCACCACTTCCAACGCGGGCCGCGCCAGCGGCTTCATGCGGACAAACCATTGCGGGGACAAGCGGGGCTCCACAACCGATTCGCACCGGTAGCAATGGCCAATGGCATGTTCGTGCGGCTCGATCTTTTCCAGCAGTCCTGCTTCCTGCAAATCCTTGAGCAGCCGGTCCCGGCAGGTAAATCGATCCATGCCCTTGTACGGCCCGGCGTCCTCGTTCATGGTGCCGTCGTCGTTCATTACATTGAGGGATGGAAGTTTATGGCGCTGCCCGATCTCAAAGTCGTTGGGATCATGCGCCGGCGTCACCTTGACAATGCCGGTGCCGAATTCGGGATCGACAAAATCATCCTGGACCACGGTCAGCTCCCGATTCAGGATCGGCAACACCACGGTCTTCTTGAGCAGCGGGTGATATCGCTCGTCCCGCGGGTTCACGGCCACGGCGGTGTCCCCCAGCATGGTTTCGGGGCGCGTGGTGGCTACGACCACATGTTCCCTGCGTTTGCCGCCCTTGACCGGGTAACGGATATAATACAGCTTGCCGTCCACCGGCCGGTGCTCGCTTTCCTCGTCGGATAGGGCCGTTTGACAACGCGGACACCAGTTGATGATGTAATGGCCCCGATAAATAAGGCCTTTCTCATACAACCGGACAAAAACTTCCGTCACCGCGCGGCTTAACCCCTCGTCCATCGTAAACCGTTCGCGTTCCCAGTCGCACGAGGCCCCGAGTTTCTTCAATTGGTTAATGATGGTCTGGCCGTACTGCTCCCGCCATTCCCACACGCGTTGCAAAAAGGCCTCGCGACCCAAATCGTCGCGCGTTTTGCCTTCCTTCTGCAGTTCCCGTTCCACCACGTTCTGGGTGGCGATGCCCGCATGATCCGTTCCCGGCACCCAAACGGTATTGAATCCCTGCATGCGGCGCCAGCGCACCAACACATCCTGCAGGGTATTGTTGAGGGCGTGCCCCATATGCAGAATACCGGTCACGTTCGGAGGCGGAATGACGATGCAATACGGCTTGCCGCCCCGCGAGGCGTCGCTGTGGAAATAGCCGCGTTCCATCCACCAGGCATACCACTTGTCCTCGACCTGTTTAGGGTCGTATGTCTTGTTGAGTTCGGTCATGATTATTTCGCGGCGAGCCACATGGATGAGTCAAAAAGGCTAGGGCGTGGCGTGGCCCTTCTTCCCCTTTTCCTCCTCGAGAAACATCTTGTATTCGACGCTGTCCACGAGCGCTTCCCAGGAGGCTTCGATGATATTTTCCGAAACGCCGACCGTACTCCAGGTATCGTGCCCGTCGCTCGACTCGATCAACACCCGGGTCTTGGCCGCCGTATGTTCTTCCGGGTCGAGGATACGTACCCGGTAGTCCGTGAGGAACACCTGTGCAATCTGCGGATAGAAACGGGTCAAGGCCCGCCTCAACGCATGGTCCAGGGCGTTGACGGGACCGTCGCCCTCGGCCACGGTGTGCTCGGTTTCCCCGTTCACGTTGACCTTGACCGTGGCCTCCGACTGGCACGGCTCGTCCTTTGTTCGTTTCTCGACCATTACACGGAAACCTTCCAGGTCGAAAAACGAGCGGTGCGCCTTGAGCACCTTCTGGATCAACAGCTTGAACGACGCTTCCGCGGCCTCGAATTCGTAGCCCTCGCGCTCCAGTCGCTCCAATTCCTTGAGAATATCACGCACTTCCGGAGAGGAACGATCCACATCCAAATGCATTTCCACGGCCTTGAGGAATACGTTGCTGGCACCGGACAATTCGGAGATCAGGATCCGGCGCCGATTCCCCACATCCTCCGGATTCACATGCTCGAAACTCTGCGGATTCTTTCGCACGCCGTCCACGTGCATCCCCGCCTTGTGCGCGAACGCGCTGTCCCCCACGTACGGCGCCTTGCTGGACAAACGCAGGTTGGCCAGTTCGTTGACGAACTGCGATACGTCCTTCAACTGTTTCAGGGCGCCATCCGCCAAACACGCATATCCCATCTTCAGGGTCAGGTTCGGCAGAATGGAGATCAGGTTGGCGTTCCCGCACCGTTCCCCGACCCCGTTGATCGTGCCCTGCACGTGTACGGCGCCGGCCCGCACGGCCTCCAGCGAATTGGCCACGCCCAGTTCGGAATCGTTGTGCGCGTGTATGCCGACCGGCACATCAAACCGGTTGCCCACATCCTGTACAATCGTATACAGCTCATGCGGCAACGTGCCCCCGTTGGTATCACACAGCACCAGCACATCGGCCCCCGCCTCCGCGGCGGCGCGCAAGGTGGCCAGGGCGTATTCCGGATGATCCTTGTATCCGTCGAAAAAATGTTCGGCGTCATACACCACTTCCTTCCCGCGCTCCTTGAAATAACGGGCGGTATCCCCGATCATGGCCAGGTTTTCCTCTTCGGTCGTGCGCAGGACGTCCCGGACATGCAACCGCCAGCTTTTCCCGAAAAAAGTGACCACCGGGGTATCCGCCTCGAGCAGAGCCCGCACGCCGGCATCCTCGCCGGCCGTCACGTTGGCGCGCCGCGTACTTCCGAATGCCGCGATCCGGGCATGGGCCAGGTCCAGTTTCTTCGCCTCCTGGAAGAATTGCATATCCTTCGGATTCGACGCCGCGTAGCCGCCCTCGATGTAATCAACCCCGAATTGATCAAGCCGCTTGGCGATGCGCAGTTTGCCGGCGCTGGAAAAGGACACTCCTTCCCCCTGGACCCCGTCCCTCAACGTCGTGTCGTATATGGCTATGCGTTTCATGCTTCCGGCACCTGATCCATTTCAAACGCCTCGTGCAAAACCCGAACCGCCTCCTCGGCGTGTTCCTCACGGATCACCACGGAAATCTTGATCTCCGAAGTCGAAATCATTTCAATATTGATCTGGTTGCGCGATAGTGTGTCGAACATCCGATGCGCCACGCCGGAATGACTGCGCATGCCGACGCCCACAATGCTCACCTTCGCAATGTCATCATCATAATTGACACCGGCCGCGCCGATACCTTCGAGCAACCCTTCCACGGCCTTTTGGGTCCGCGGAAGATCGTCGCGCGGAACCGTGAACGAAATATCCGTATGCCCTTTCTCGCTGACGTTCTGAACGATCATATCGACATTCGAATTCACCGCCGCCAGCTCCCGGAACACCATCGCCGCAACACCCGGTTTGTCGGGCACGTGTTGAATGGTTACCTTGGACTGATTCCTGTCCGCCGCCACCCCTCGCACAACAATATGTTCCATTTCCGTTACCTCTTCTCTAACCACCGTACCGGGTTTTTCATCGAAACTGGAAAGAACTTCCAGCTCCACATCGTATTTCTTGGCGAATTCCACGGCGCGGGATTGGAGTACCTTAGCACCGAGGCTGGCCAATTCCAACATCTCATCGTAAGCGATTTCGTCCAGTTTCCGGGCTTTTTCGACCACCCGCGGGTCGGCCGTATACACGCCGTCCACATCCGTAAAGATCTGACACCGGTCCGCCTTCAATGCCGCGGCCAGGGCCACGGCCGTCGTATCCGACCCGCCCCGGCCCAGCGTGGCGATGTCTTCGGTCGGCGACAACCCCTGAAATCCGGCCACAATTACAACCCGCCCCTTATCCAGGTTCTGCCGTATACGGTCCGGCTTGATCCCCATGATCTTGGCCTTCGTGTGAAACTCATCGGTCGTGATCCCGGCCTGGGGACCGGTCATGGAAACCGCATCGACCCCCATCGCATGCAAGGCCATGGCCAGAATAGCCACGGAGATCTGTTCCCCCGTGGCCAACAGCATGTCCATTTCCCGGTCGTTGGGCTGGGCGTGAACCTCACGGGACAGCGCAATCAGGTTATCCGTGGTTTTGCCCATCGCGCTCACCACCACCACCACCGAATGCCCGTTCATCCGGGTATCGTGTACCCGCCGGGCCACTCGTTTCATACATTCGGCATCCGCGACCGAACTGCCTCCATATTTCTGTACCAATAAACTCATCTCTGTCTCCTTACCTATCCCCGCATCAAAAAAGAGGACCGGTGTCCCGCATGCGGAATACACGGACCGTCCTACCCCGACAAGAACTCCATTACCTTCCCCGGCGGCACGGTTCCGAGGGCGCCCGACCGGCACGCTTCTTCATCCCAATGCGTTACGGCATCGGCGTCCACGCCCTCACCCGATACAATTACCGGAAGCGGCGCCGATTGCGACCGGCCCGATTGAGTCGAAACCAGACCATCCGTCGCCAACACAATCCGATAAGGCCGATGAGCCTTGAGCACCTCCGTCAGCCGCGCCAGCACATACCGATCCAGGGTTTCCAAAGCCCATACCTTGTCGGTCGGCGATCCATACCGGCCGATCTCCATGGGGGCTTCGATATAAACCATCATGCCGTCCGTTTCCCGCAGTCGTTTCACGATGGAGGAAAGTCGAAACCCCGGGGTTTTCCCATCTTCCCTCACCCAGGGATCGGCCAGGCTTTCCACCGGCATCCCGCACAGGCGCGCCAATCCGTGCGCCAGGTCATTCCGGGTCAACATACATCCACCGGGCATTCCGGCATGAGAAATCGAACCCGGCTCCGGCACACGTCCGCCGCCCCACAACCATATGCCGTTCGCGGGATTCTCGCCCAAATCAACACGCACTTCGTTTACCGGATGCGCTTCAAGAATTTCTCGCGCACGGTGGAGAAAGCCCCATATGAAATCCGATTTCGGTTGAGCAGGCAATACGTCTTTTATATTCCCGCCCTCCGCACGAACCGGCGGAATACCCGCCGGATACTCCTGCTCGGCCGTCCTGATCCGTGCCAATATTCCTTTCGACCCCGAAACCTCCAGCCGCAATTGCTCCGGATCCCATGCGGCCTGCAGGGAAGCGGCCAGCGAGCGGACTTCTTCCGGGCTCAGCGGCGGAACGGGTCCGGAACAAAGTTTGTCCCCGACCCAGGTTACAAAATCGGCCCGGAAGATCATGTGTTCCGGCCCGCACGGAACCCCCCTCGCCAAGGCTTCCAGGGGGCCGCGATGAAGTCCCGTTGCGGCTTCCGGAGGAATCCCCATGAGAGAGGCCAGCAGGACCTCGTTCCGGTCCTCATATTCATGAGCGCAGGCCGACAAAAAACCCCCGGAACCGGCTTCCGCTAGTTCGGCCGCCGCTGAACCCCGGGCCGCCTGCAAAGGCGTGCGGCCGTCCAATTCATCCAACGGGACATCCGCCGCACCCTCGTATATGACCAGAACCTTTTTCATGCCAGGCGTTCGGCCGGGAGCCCTTTCGGCCTCCCCCGAAACCCGAAGCCTCCCTCCTGCCTAATCAAAATCCTCGATCCGATACCGCACCGTGGGCGCGCCCACCTCTTTCAACGCATCGATTTCCTTGATCGCATCCCGGAAATTACCCTCCACCGCCCGATGCGTCAGAATGATGACCGGCACGTATTCCCCGGTGCGCTCCTCCTTCTGGAACACGGATGCGATGCTGATCCGGTGCCGACCCAGAATGTCCGCCACCTTGGCGAGCATGCCCGGTTCATCCTTGAGCGAAAGCCGAAGATAATACCGACTCCGGACATCCTCGACCCGCCGTAACGAACCGTGCTGATCGTCGTGTACGAAGGCGGGCACTCGCGCAGGGGATCCGCGCGCGATATTACGGGCCACATCCACGATATCACCCAACACCGCACTGGCCGTGGCTTCACGACCCGCGCCACGCCCGTGATACAACGTGTCGCCCGCTACATCACCATGCACCATGATCGCATTGAATACACCGCCGACCGAAGCCAGCAGGTGCGCCCGAGGCACCAGCGTCGGATGAATACGGATCTCGATTTGACCTTCCGACTCCTTCAGAATCGCGAGCAGCTTGATGCGATAACCCAAATCCCCCGCAAACCCGATGTCAATCGACTCGACCTCCCGGATCCCTTCCACGGACACGTCCGCCATATCAAACGACTGCCCATACGCCAGGGCGGCCAGCACAACGGCCTTGTGCGCCGTATCCAATCCATCAATATCCAGGCCCGGCTCCGCCTCGGCGTACCCCGCTTCCTGGGCTTCCTCCAAAACACGGTCGAACGGAAGGCCCTCCTGTTCCATGCGGGTCAGGATGTAATTGCAGGTTCCGTTCAGAATTCCATATAGGCTCTGAATACGGTTCGCGACCAGACCCTCGCGCAGCGCACGGATGATGGGGATCCCCCCGCCGACACTGGCCTCGTAGTACAAATCCACGCCGGCCGCATCCGCCGCCCGGTACAGTTCCTTCCCATGCTCCGCCAATAACGCTTTATTCGCCGTAACGACGGCCTTTCCGCGTTCCAGCGATTTCAGGATGAATTCCCTGGCCACATCCACACCGCCGATCAGTTCCACGATAATGCCCACTTCAGGATCGTCGATCACGGACATCGCATCGGTGGTCAGCAACGAACGATCCACCGCCACGCCGCGATCCCGGTCCACGTCCAGATCCGCAATCCGTTTCAGGACCAGGCGCAGACCGGTTCGCCGCTCGATCAACCCCCCGTTTCGCTGCAAACCCTCAACCACCCCGGCGCCGACCGTTCCGAAACCCAACAAGCCTATTCCCATTTCCTTCATCTGATCACCTCATGGTTCGGGTGATAAAAAAAGCCCCGCTTAAGCGGGGCGCGAGACAAAACAGATCCTCGAGCCCCTAGGGGACATGTGTGCGGATCATGCGTTCTACCGTTACAATACTGTTCACCGTGTATCCTTTTGAAAAGTGGGTGTACTCTAGCGGATTCAGGCGGACAAACAAGCCAAATATCAACGGCTCACAAGCGGCTGGGAATTGCGCATGCGCAGGATATGACCCGTTCTTCCGGGAACGTACGTACCCGCCAAACCGGCTCGGTCGCCCGGCTCGGAAAGAAACGCGGGCGGAAACCCTCCGCTCAACCGGCCTCTTGATGTGACACGGGGCGGTCCTCGTCGCCATGCCGACCGGACAGACTCCGCTCAACCTCCCGAATCGCCTCCTTCAACATGGCCACACTGAACGGCTTGACCATCACGCGGGCTATCTGGGCCCTGGAATGCTCGTCCAAGGGGATTTCCCCCGCATATCCCGTAACGACAATCACGGGTATCTGCGGGCGGAGTTTCTTGATTTCTTTCAGCGTATTCAATCCATGCTGCCCCGGCATTCGTAAATCCAACAACACCATCCTGATATCTTCATGCAGGGTCAGCATGTGCAGGGCTTCAAAACCGGTGCGGGCCTGGTAGAGGCGATACACATCATTCAGGGCGCGCACCATGAGCGAACGAACCAGGGGATCATCATCCACCACCACTATGGAACGAAGCGAAGAATCGTCGCTTTTCTTCCCCCCGTTCAACTGCTCATTCATGACTTCGTCCCTCTGCGCCAGTTCCTCCAGTTTGGGAGGGACAAACAGACCGCTATTCCGCATGAAATCCATCAAATCGGAAGGACGGATCAAATTTGTGCGCCCCGGGGTCTGGTACGCCGACAACTTTCCCTTCCGGACCCAGGTATACAACGTATTCCTGGATACACCGCAGAGCTTCGCCGCATCCGGAACGGTTAAATACAAGGGCTGAGGAAGATCATTCTTATTCATTCGACTCCTTGGGTCCGCGTCATGTGATGCATACGTTTACACAAGTTCAAACAAAAAAAACAGACGCTCTAATATGTGCGCACATCATTCAAATATCAAGATATTTCAGCATATTTTCCGATATCCCGATTATTCCTCCCTCTCCTCCCACCGGGCCAGCAACCAGAGATAATCCGATAGCCGGTTCATCCAAGCGCGCAACAGATCATTATTCAGTTCGCCTGCTTCGCACAACCCCACCACCCGCCGCTCCAGGCGCCGGGCCACGGCCCGGGCAAGATCCAGGTGTGCCGCCGCCGGCGTCGCACCGGGTATGACAAATCCACCGGGCCAGGGAATGTGTCCTTCGATGGCTTCGCGCTTTCGGTCCAGGTCTTCGAGATGTTCCGCCCCAATCCGCGCCTCCAGCCGGTCCACCTGTTCCAGGGTCGTTGCCAATTCCGCGCCCGCCAGGAATAATCGCCGCTGTAGGTCCTCAACCCCGGCGCGCACAACTTCATGCCGGGCCAGGCTCCGGGCCACCCCCAGCGTGCTGACCAGTTCATCCAGGTCGCCACACGCTTCGGTGCGTACGGAATCCTTCGAAACTTCCTCGCCGGAAAACAACCGGGTCCGGCCTTCATCCCCGGACTTTGTAGTGATGCTGCGAATGCGGTCGTTCATAAAAACCGTCCTTCATCATCCCGACACCCATCGAAGTCTAAAACCCAATCATACAACAGGCAAACAGACAGACCGTCAAGGTCGTTGTCGTCCTTCCCGTCCCGACACCCGCCGAAGCGGCTTGCCGCCGGCCTCCTTTCGCCTTATAGTGCGAATCGATATGAGCGACTTTCCGGAAACCGATGTACTGCTCGATGGCGCCGTGCGGGCGGCGCGCGCCGCGGGTGACCATGCCCTCCGAAACCGGGATCGCCGGAACGAAGTGGAGGAAACCTTCGCTCACGATGTCAAACTTACACTGGACCTGGAAGCCCAGGAACAGGCCTTTGGGGTGATTCACGAGCGCTTTCCAAATGATGCCGTGCTCGGTGAGGAAGGCCGCATGGATTACGACCGGTCCCGTCCCTGCTGGATTGTCGACCCCATTGATGGAACGGTTAATTTTGCCCACGGCATGCCGCTGTGGTGTTCCAGTGTTGCCGTGGAAATCCAGGGCCGGGTGGTGGCCGGCTGCGTGTATCTGCCGGAAATGAAGGAGTGCTACACCGCCACCATCGACCGGCCGGCCGAATGCAACGGTCGGCGCATTCGCCCTTCCAGCGTCCCCGCTTTGGAGGAGGCCTTGATCCTGACGGGATTATCAAAACATGTTGTGGACGGGTCGCCCGCGTTCGATGTCTTCAAGGCCCTGTCGCTACGCGCGCGAAAAGTCCGCATCATGGGCGCGGCGGCGGTGGATATCTGCCACGTGGCCTGCGGACGGGCGGAAGGCTACGTGGAAACCGGAATCTACCTCTGGGACATCGCCGCCGCGGGCCTGATCGCGCGCCAGGCGGGCGCCCGGACCGAAGTCCTCCAGGAACTCGGCGATTTCAAAATGCGCTACCTCTGCACAAACGGCATCCTGCACGAAGACCTTCGCCGGATCATGGAAGAGTCGATCCCGTAATCCGCATTGTATTCCCTTTTCTTGCGTTGCCAGGGGTGTGGTCAAGCGGCCCTTAGCGCATCCGGACCATCGTTTCGATCCGTAGCGACGGGCGTTCCCGCGGGGCGACGGACCAGACCCGCCAGGTAATATTCGTCGGAGGCTCACCGAATTCCTGTTCCCGGACATCCGACGCCACCATCCATTCCGGCTCCCAACGCGCGCGCTCCTGCGCCGCGTCCGTCCCGGCATGTTCGGCGGTGATGACCGACTGAAGAACCAAACCGGCGCCCTGCAAATGGCGGGCCGTCTGCTCGGCGCGAAGAATCAGAACCAGGGAAGAGCCCACGGTAAACGCAATCAGGGCTGTGATACCCAGCGCGATCAACACTTCGAGGAGGGTGAAGCCCGTACCCCCCCACCGTGGTTTCGCCCGGGACTGGAGGGCGAAGCTTTTACTGAGCCGCGAGGCAGGTGACGCGCATGGCACGATCCCGGCTCGGCGGAGCCTCGCTCTCCATCCTGCGAACCACGCGTTTTGATCTAGCATCACAATCCTACCGCACGTCCGAACTGGAAATTTCCGCCGCCTCGCCCGTACCGCCCGGTTCCCCGTCACGGCCATAGCTGATAATCTCAAACGGTTCGCCCCGGCGGCCCGGCGACAGGTAGATATACGCGTTTCCCCATGGATCCAGCGGAATGTAACTTTTTGCCAGGTAGCCGTCTTCCGGATAATTCCGGGGAATCGGTTCCCGCGTGGGCCTTTGAACCAGGGCCTCTAGACCCTGTGCCTGCGTGGGATAGCGGCCCTGTTCAACCCGATAAATCTGCAGCGCGTCCTCGAACTGGCGGATCTGGAGGTGGGCGGCCTTGACCTGGGATTCGCTCTGATGTCGGATCACGTTTACCGTCACGATTCCCGCCAGGGTCATGATGATAATCAACACCACCAGGATTTCGATCAGTGTAAAACCGGATTTGCTTTTCATGGCTGGTTGTCCCATAACGTTTGCTCGCTTTCGGCGCTCCCTTGCTTCATCCCGCATTCACCCAGCATGCCTTCAAACTTGTTCACAAGCGCATCGAGCTTGGCCAGGTAATACGGAACGTTCTCATCACGATTCGCGGGATCCCATTCCGACACGGGCTTGGCGTTCTCATGCACCGCCACCGATTTTCGGGAACCCGTCACATAATAGGATATTGGATCCCCCGCACGATAATCCCGTTCCGATTTCAACGCAAGTTCATACGCGGCATTCCGGCCGCGGCTCTTGCCCCGGATTTTTTCCCGGTACGTTTCCGGCGCGTCCTGCAGGGTCTCCGTTTTTGCCAGCTTATGTATGGGCCATTCCCCATTCAAGATGGCGCGGGCATACCGCTCCTTCAAGGCCGACACTTCACTCACTCGCCTTTCCAATATCAGGCGGAGCATATCCCTGAGAAAATCGCGCTGAAACGGCTCCAGCCCCCGCGACTTGAGCGCCGCGCCCTTGATCCGGATGTCGCCGCTCTGTTCCAACAGGGCGTAGTTTTTCATTCGATAACTGAACATGGCCCGATACTCGCCGTCGAATTCCAGTTCCAAACCTTCGGGCAGTGTTTTGCGAAATCGTTTCCGGAAACCTTCCTTTTCGGATTTGTCCTTGAAGGGCGGCGGCACGAAGTAGATCCCGTCCGTGTCAATTTCGATGGGTCGGCCCCCGTTTTCCCGGATCCAATCGATCATGCTCTTCAGGATGTCCCGCCCTTCACCCGCAATCCGCGCCGCGGCGTCGTAATCATTAAACCGGGCCGCGCTGAACCCCAGGTATCCGTAAAATGAGTTGATCAACACCTTGTACGCCGTCTGCAGGGCATCGAGAAACCGGCGGGATCCCGCATCGGCCGCATTGATTTGCCTGATGGCATCAAGCCGAAACGAGCGCAGATACTCGAGCAGCCGCAGGAATACACCCAGGTCATCGGCGCCCGGGGCGATCCGGCGCGTGAGCATGAGCGAAGGATAGAGCGACCGCACATCGCAATGGTGCACGTTGAGCGCCAGGCCGGTAAAAAAAATGTCGGTGTAACCGCCCGCAAATTCCCGCATCGGTTCGGGCGTCGGAAGGGCCTGCTCCCGGCGCAGGTATTCCCGAAGCATAAGCGCGTCAATCTTCATCGCGTTTCCACGCGTGACCACGTTCTGATAGGAAAAGGGCAGGATTCGAGCCTGGGCGAAATAGACGGGCGACAACAGATCCGCCAAGGCGCGGGTTTCGAGAATGTCGTCACGGGCATAGCGCATCACACGCCCGGGATCGCGCTCGAACGTGCGGGCAATGTCCGCGCCCTCCACATGGGTTCGATCGTCAGACGACAGTCCGAAATGGCGGGCCACCTCCTTCAATCCGAACCCTTCCAGGGACCGATGGGTCACATCATAACTCTGCACCATGAAGAAGGTATCGATGACATGCCGGCCGTGGATCTCGGCCTTGGGATACGCGATGGCGCGTTCGCCCGCGGTGTACCGCCCCGCGGACGTACGGACCACGCTGTCGTCGCGCCCCAACGCCGCCTTTACGCGGTGCCGTTTGGCCCGGGCCAGGATATAGGCCAGATCGAACTTGAATACGTTGTGCCCCTCGATCACGTCGGGATCACGCCGGCGGACCGTGGCGACAAAGCGTTGCAACATGGTTTTTTCATCCAGGTCCGCCCCCGACAGAACTTCCGTCCAGCCCGTTTCGTCCGCCATCGCGATGGCGATAATGCGATCTTCTTCGCGATCCGGACTGGGAAAATCATATCCGGCGGCGGTATAGGTTTCGATATCCACCTGCAGGCGTTTCAGATCACTGAAGTCGAGCCCTTTGAACAGGGTCCGTCCGGTGAGCAGGAGATGCTGCTGAACGGGATCGGTCAGTGAATAATACGGGGCATCGAAGACCCCCGGTGTTCGTTGCGTTGTATTCCGCACATATTTCACGGCCTGCTGGAATTCCTTCCAGGAGGCGAAGAAGGCGAGGTATTTGAGCGGATTGCCTCCTTCCAGGGCCACCACCTCGGGCGCCAGGCCGGAACCCGTCAGCAGATCGGTGCTCGCCAGCCAAAGGAACGGAAGAAACGACTCGCGCTCGACGACGGTTTTTCCGGCACGACGGATATACAGGATCATTTCATCGAAATCGCCCCGGCGCCGGCCGGCCGGTTCGCAGGCGATGAGCCCTTCGCCGGGATGCTGTCCGAAGATGAGGGGATTCCGTATTTCTTCGCGGGACATGAAGGCAGTGTACCGGAATCCACTTCAGCGTGACAAGCCGGCAGCACGGGGCACGAACCTGTCCACAGGGGTGAACTCATCGCGCGCAAGCGCGCTTCCTACATAAGACATACCTCTACGACTCTTCTCGTAGGAAGCGCGCTTGCGCGCGAGGTGCACGGAAGGAACAGGAGACGGGCCGGGAGCCGCTGATCCGACCGGTCACCCCGCAAACCATGCCACGGTCCTTTTCAGCCCCTCGTCAAACGGGACGGAGGGTTTCCAACCCAACAGGGTGTTGGCCCGTTCGGAATCGGCCTGGGAATCGCGCACGTCGCCCGGACGCGACGGGGCAAATGCCGGATCGCTCCGTTTTCCCATAAGGCCCGCCAGGCGTTCGGCCAATTCGAGCACCGAAGCCCGATTTCCCCATGCCACATTGAAGACGCCCCCCGCGGCTTCGTCCGGCGCGTTCAGGCAACAGAGGTTGGCCGCCACGACATCGTCCACGTAGGTAAAATCCCGGGTCTGCCGGCCGTCGCCATAGATGGTCGGCGGCCGGTTGTTTGCCAGCGCATCGATGAACAGCGGGATCACCGCCGCGTACGGGGAGGCCGGATCCTGGCGCGGCCCGAACACATTGAAGTAACGCAGGGAATACGCCTTCAACCCGTACAACTCGAAGAATATCCGGGCATAGTGCTCGCCGGTCAGCTTGGACAACGCATACGGGGACCGCGGACACGGATGCATGTCTTCCCGTTTCGGCAGGACCGGGGTATCCCCGTAAACAGAAGAAGAGGACGAGAACACAAACCGGTCCACCCCCGCATCGCGCGCATGAATCAGCAGGTTCAGCGTGCCCGTGATGTTCACCTCGTGGGTCGTCGCCGGGTCTTCGACCGAACGAACAACGGACGGTAACGCCCCCACATGAAACACACACCGCACACCGTCCACACTGCGTCGCACCGCATCCGCGTCCCGGAGATCGCCCTCCACCAAATCAATGCGATCGGCCACGTCCGATAGATTCTCACGGCGGCCCGTCGAAAAATTGTCCAGGACGCGCACCCCGGCTCCGCGCGCCAGGAGATCGCGCACCAGATTGGACCCAATAAATCCTGCTCCCCCGGTTACCAGGTATTCAGCCATGTTTCATCCCTCTTGGAACGTCGGTTCCCTCAACGGCCCAATTGCATCTCGGACCGGTCGAAAGCCAGCAGCCAGATCTGGGCATATACCCGGATCTCGTCCCGGCGTTCCCGCACACCGAGCCCCAAACCCGTACAATGGAATCGCCGTTCCAGTAGATAGGATTGTTCTTCAAGGTCGTTCTCCCCGAGATTATACCGCCAATAGGCGTTCAGCGACCATCTCTGTTCGGGAAACAACGACACTTCCCCCATCAACAATTCACGGCGATCCCGCTGATACCGGTATTCGAGCGCCACCGTACTTCTATCCCGACCGACGAACGCCATCTGCGTGTTGAGCCTCGCGATCTCGCCTTCGTGCCAGTCGTATTCACCATCGCATCGGATACGGACCCAATCGGCCGGATGTAACCGGGCATCAAAAAAGAAGTTCGCAAAATCTTTCTGGCCTTCCTCGGGTTCGACACGAAAAATGGTATAGGTGTCCAAATCGATCATGTCATGCACGCGGCTTCGACGCCGGGGCGGCTCTTCATCCACTTCCGGATCGTAGCGCACCGGTATCGGACGCCGGGTTTGCAGTTTATTGCGCGCGCCAAAACGGATCTCATGACGTTTGTCGAGCCGGTCGATGCCGTCAAAGGCATAGAGCTCCTGGGGCCGAAGGTTGGGCCGCGACACATACGTGTACCGCGCGTACGGCTCGGCGATATGACGCAGACCTTCACCCAGATAATTCGGCGCCTCGGTATATACCCGGAACGCCTTGTACGACGTCTCCAGCCCCAGCTCGAAGAGATGGCGAACGTCGGCGCCGGCCGGCCGGCTCACGGTGGATTCCACTTCCTCCTGCACCGGGTCCCCGTCTTCCGTGACCACGGGTTCGCCGTCCTCGTCAACCACGTCAACCCATTCCGTGATTCTTTCCGTCGTCAGCGTTTCTGAATAATAGGTGCTTCGATATCCCACATTCGGCGTGACATTCAGAAACCCGAAATGACGCGTCGGATAATAGATGCGGTTCAAGGTATCGGCCCGGAAGGCATCGTAGTCGTCACGGCCCGATCCCTTGGGATGCACCCGTTCCAGATAAGCGGCGCTGTGCCGGCCCTCATAATAAAAGGGGGAATCGAAAATCTGTTGGCGGCTCACGTTCAGGAAGGCCTCCGGCAAACGATTGACGTTCCCGTAGAAATCGTTGAGCCGCATATTGAAGAGCAGCCCGGCGGTATAGTTGTCGCCCCGGTGGGACAGCGTAACACGATTTTCCGGCTGGGGAGAGGCCCTGTATTCATCCTCGAAGAAATCCTCCTGAACAAAAGGATCGCTCAAATATGTAAATTGCGACATGAACATCTGGCGATCCCCCAGCATCTGGTTATGCGTCAGGCCGATCCGGTAACGGTCGCTGTCCACCAGGCCCTCCCGGACACGGGCTTGGCGCCTGGTCTGGATGGGCCTCTTGTCGTCAGCGTAGTACGCGCGCAACTTGCCGCCTCCCCGGTCGCCCGGTATTCGCCATCGAAAGTTTTGTCCATATCCAAAACCCCGTTTCGTGCGATAATCCAATTGTGTCCGGCTCCGGAAGTACGATGTGGGATAATACCGGTATCCCGTCAGCAGAAAGGCGCCCATGCGACTGCTGTAACCGGGCAGGAAATCGATATGACTGCGTTCGGCGAAATTTTTTCGCCAGTACGGGGTATAAAAAACCGGTATCCGGTACAGATGGGCCACCGCGTGACGCGCATGGAGTATGGATCCGTCTGCAATGCGCGCTCTACGGGCCCGGATCACAAATTCACGCTCATCTTCCTCATTACAGGTGGTCACGCTCACCCGTCGCAAGTGATAATCGCCCGTGGGATCCCGGCTCGAATCCTGCGCCGAGATGTGGTACGGATCGGAAAAAGCCCGGAAGGCCCCGAAATCGCCGGTCCGGGTACGAAAGTTGTACCGCATTTCGTCCCCCGTCCAGTACTCCCTACCCCGTTCAAACCGGACATCACCCCGGGCCAGCGCATCACGGGTACCTGTGTGGAATTCCACATAATCGGCCGTCAACACCTCGTCGTCCTGCTGGATGCGCACATTTCCGATTCCGATCATCACGTGGCGATCCGAATCAAATTCAATCCGGTCGGCGTGCACATCCAGTGCGACATCTTCTTCCAGGTCCGCGGTGACGCCTTCCAGGGACAAACCATCCGCGTAATCCTGCGCATGCGCCGGATCCGCCATGCTGATATATAACGCCGCGCCTATCGGCAGAACGAACAGCCACCCCAAATGCTTCATGAAATTCCTTCAGATGGGTCCCATACCATGGAATGCCGCGCAACGTAGCACGCCGAAGGAAAGACGCCAAGAATAATCAGCGGGGCCGGGAACGGGAGCAGAATTACAGCCGCTTGATTTTCACGATGCGCCGCGCGGGAGCGGGTTGATTCACATCGGTGGGGATATCAATGCGAACGGTTGTTCCTTTTTCATCGCCGGAGGGCGGTTTCGCGGAAGCATCGGTTTCAATAATCCCGGTTTCGATTTTGTTCTCTTGATCCGGAATACGAATCCGGTTCGAGCAGGCGGGACATTCAATTTCCCAACCCGCCATATCCTGGGGCGCGTCAAGATTCTGTCCGCAATCGGGACAGTCAAAATTAATATCCGGCATAGGATCTCCTTCGACCCGGTCACCCCGGAAGTCCAACCGCGGTTCCATTCATCATCATAAGAAAAACCGGATGCGGCGTTAAGGGGAAATGGCCTTTGTTCTGCATTGATTCACGCCCAAGAGCCAGGTCTCCCTCCGGGACGAACCATGCGGACACCGCGCACTACGGGGTGAACCGGGGCGGGGTTCGCGGTCCGGGCACGGGCCGGTTTACGGGTTTGTTCCGTCTTGGGGCCGCGGTTTTCTTGATGGGCCGGGCCGCTTTGGAGATGGGCCGACGCCTCAAAATCTGGGACTTGAGCTGGGAGAGCGCCGCCCGGACAACGGGATTCTCCGGAAGCCCGCCCGGCACCGTCTCGCGATCCCCGGATACTTCCGTTTCCGCGGAAGCCGATTTGCGAAGCCGTTCGAGCTCCCTGTTCATCCGGCTGTTTTCCGACTGCAACTCCTCAAGGCGATGCCGGATGTTCTGTTCCTTCTTCCTATACTTCTCACGCTCTTCGGCCAGACGCGCATCCAGGTTATCCGCCGGGGCTTCCCGCTCCCCGGCTTGGCTCCGAAGTGATTCGTTTTCCGCCTTTAACCGGTCTATCTCTTCCGCCTGCTCTTGTATCCGTTGAGCGGTGTCGTCCCCCTCCCTATTCTCGCCGGACGATCGGTCCTTCAGGCCCGGCTCAAGCTCCTGCACCTTCTTGCGAAGCTTTTCCGCTTCTTCCTCCGCCTGCCGGACCTTTGCCGATTCCGTTTCGAGTTCCTTCCGGTGCTTCTCCTTTAACGCATGGCTATCCGAACGCGCCGCCTCGACCGCTTGTTCCAGCGCCTCCTTCTCCTTCCGCCAGGCCTCTTCCGAACCGGATTTCTCCGTTTCCTTCGAACGAAGCGTGTCTAATTCCGATTCCAGGTTCCGAATGGTTTCTTCGTCCCGCTCCTTCTCCGTCGAAAGATCGTCCACCTGTTTTTCCAGGGCCCCATACTGCTCGCGCACGTCTTCCAATTCCGCTTGAAGACGCTCCCCGGTTTCCCGGTCCCCCGTCGCTTCCGACGCCTCGCGCAGCTGATCCGCCAGCAGGGCGCACTGCGTCGTCAGGGCCGGCAACGCGAATACATAGGCGGGCGAAGATTCCCCCCTCCGACTCACGATTTCCGTCGGTTCGACCGAACCATCGGCAATCACGTCGCACAGGGCCAGGATATGCACCGGTCCGTATTCCGTTCCGTCCGAAAATTGAATGGTGTATTCCATTTCCAATTCGGACAACTCGTACGCGGGACGCCAGGCTTGTTGATCCGAAGAAATCTCGTCTTCGGGGGCCACGCGCCCGTCCATGGCCCACTTGCGGAGTTCCTCAAGCGGAACCGGCCCGTACACATCGTCATCGCTTTTTTTCAGATACCAGCTGGATTCATTCATAATGCGCAGAACCTAGCATCTGCGCCTCCCCCTGACAAGTAGACGATTGCAGGACGGCGATTACGTGCGCCGTCAGGCGACCGGATTCCGACCTTTTTCCTTTATCTCTCCCGCATGGCACCCTATAGTGATATGGTGACTGTCTTTCTTGTCATTGGAAACAGGCTTTTCATGAACGTCGATCTATTGATGAACGCGTTGCCGGCCATACTTTTCATGGTAGGGCTGGGCGCCCTGTTGGCCGCCGTCATTGCCATGGCGGTCCGAAAACTGCATGTGCACGAGGATCCGCGCATTGATGACGTGGAGGAGATGTTGCCGGCCGCCAATTGCGGAGCATGCGGATATCCGGGATGCCGGGCCTTTGCCGAAGCCGTGGTCAAGGGGGAGGCCCCCCCTTCGAAATGCACCGTCAATGCGCCTGAAGAGAATCAGGAGATCGCCGATTTCCTGGGCGTATCCCTCGGCGAGCAGGAGAAAATCGTGGCGCGGCTGGCCTGTGCCGGCGGTACGCACGTCGCCAGGATGCGCGCCCGTTACGCCGGGTTGAAAACCTGTGCGGCGGCGGTCATGGCCGGCGGGGGCGGCAAGGCCTGCGCATGGGGATGCCTGGGCCTGGCCGATTGCGAGGTATCCTGCACGTTCGATGCGATCTACATGAACGAGTTCGGCCTGCCGGTGGTGATCGAGGACAAGTGTACCGCCTGCAACGACTGCGTGGTGGCCTGCCCGCTGGATCTCTTCAGTCTGCACCCGGTAAGCCACAAGCTGTGGGTCGCCTGCAAGAACCTCGAGGAAGGCGAGCAGGCCCTGGCGGAATGCGAGGTGGCCTGCAACGCCTGCGGACGCTGTGCCGTCGACGCGCCCGAAGGACTGATCGAGATCAAGGATAACCTGGCCGTCGTCGATTATTCGAAAAACGAACGGGCCACCCCGATACCCATCCAGCGGTGCCCTACGGGCGCCATCGTGTGGTGGGAGAACGGGAAAGCCATCAAGGGAGCCGAAGCGAAAAAGATAGTCCGAAAAACACCATTGCCTATTGAGGCCGAATGATGTTTCAGTATGGGGAATTCAGTGCCATCGCCGGTATGCGTGAAGCGTGAAGGATTGGAATGGTAGCGGGGCCGTCGGACCCGCCGGTGGAGGGATGCGGGCCGGATAGCCCGATGTGCGGCGCAGGCCGCATCCGTGCCCTGACTCCAACACCATCAAACCCGGGCAAGGGAGACCCCTTCAGGGGTCTGAGGCCGGACTGAAACCCGATATTTTCAATACAACAAAAGAGGTCTGCAACAAGAAGGAAGCCGGACATGAGCGATAAACAGAAAAAAGTAAAATATCCAGGGATCGCCGACGCACTGGACGGCAATACCGCCGTGATCATGTGCGAACGCGAATCGAGCGACGCGGCGGGCGCGTATCCCATCACCCCGTCCACACAGATGGGCGAATACTGGGCGGAACAGACGGCCGCGGGTCATATCAACATTTCGGGACGTCCGCTTATTTTTATCGAGCCGGAAGGGGAACACGCCGCCGCTTCCGTAACGGCGGGCATGTCCATGAGCGGACTGCGTGCCAGCAATTTCTCGTCCGGGCAGGGTATCGCCTATATGCACGAATCGCTCTACCCCGCCGTCGGCAAACGTCTTCCCTATATCCTGAATATAGGATGCCGGGCCATCACCAAATCCACGCTCAATGTCCATGCCGGACACGATGATTATCACCTCATGGACGATACCGGTTTCTTCCAGGTCATGGCCAAGAACGCGCAGGAAGCGGCGGACCTGAACATCATCGCGCGCAAGATCGCCGAACTCTCCCTCACGCCCGGCGCCGTGGGCCAGGACGGGTTCCTGACCACGCACCTGATCGAAACCTTGCGCGTCCCCGAACGCGAACTCATCGCGGAATACCTGGGCCGGCCCGACGACATCATCGAGACCCCGACACCGGGACAGCGCATCATGTACGGAAAGACCCGGCGCCGCGTGCCCATCCTGTGGGACGTGGACAATCCCGTCCTGGCCGGCTGTGTCCAGAACCAGGATGCCTATATGCAGTCCGTCGCCAGCCAGCGACCCTATTTCTTCGATCATATCCGCGACATCGCGGAGCAGTGCATGGCTGAGTACGGCGCCCTGACCGGCCGCACCTACCAGCGCGTCTGGACCTATCGATGTGAGGACGCGGAGTATCTCATTTTGGGCCAGGGCAGCATGATCGGCACGGCCGAAATCGTCGCCGATTACCTGCGCGAATCGCGCGGCCTCAAGATCGGCGTGGTTAACGTGACCATGTTTCGCCCCTTCCCGGGCGACCGGATCGGCGAACTGCTCAAAGGACGCAAGGGGGTGGTGGTGCTGGAACGAACCGACCAGCCGCTGGCGGAGGACCTCCCGCTGATGCGTGAAACCCGCGCCGCCATCAGCAAGTGCATCGAAAACGGCATGAGCAACGGGAAGAACGGCGTTTCGTATCCCCGTTATACCGCCTATCGTAAGGCGCACGAAGCGCCGCCGCTGTACTCCGGCTGTTACGGACTGGGCAGCCGCGACCTCCAGCCGGAGGGCCTGATCGCCGCCGTGGAGAACATGTTGCCGGACGGGGCGCACCGGAAGTTCTTCTACCTGTCCGTAGATTTTATCCAGGACGATCCGTTCACGCCCAAACAGGAGATCTACCAGCAGGAAATCCTCGAGCACTATCCGAACATCAAGGACCTGGCCCTCCGGGGCAGCGAGAATCCGAACCTGCTTCCCAAGGGCGCGATCACGGTGCGCATGCATTCCGTGGGCGGATGGGGCGCCATGACCACCGGCAAGAACCTGGCCATCACGCTCTACGACCTGCTCGACTACGACATCAAGGCCAACCCGCGCTACGGATCGGAAAAGAAGGGCCAACCGACCACCTATTACCTGTCCGCCGCGCCGGAGCCCATCCGGGTTAACTACGAATACATGTACGTGGATGTGGTGCTCTCGCCCGACCCCAACGTGTTCAGCCATTCCAATCCGCTGGCCGGACTCAAGAAGGGCGGCGTGTTCATCATCCAGAGCGAACAGAAGGATCCGCAGGCCGTCTGGAAATCCATTCCGCCGACCAAGCAGAAATTCATCATCGAGAACGACATCCAGGTCTTCTATCTGGACGCCTTCAAGATCGCGCGCGAGGAAGCCTCCGATCCGGAACTGCAGTTCCGCATGCAGGGCATCGCCTTCCAGGGCGCATTCTTCGCGGCGTCGCCGCTCATGCAGACCGCCAACCTGACGGAAGAAAAGCTGTTCCAGGCGATCCGCAGCCAGATCGAAAAGAAATTCGGCTCCAAGGGCGCCCGTGTCGTGGAGGACAACCTGCGCGTTGTGCGCCGCGGATTCGATGAAATCACGGAGATCACCGAAAAGTCGGTGACCCGGGAACACGAATCGGACCTCAAGAAGGCCCCCACCCTGCCCGTCATGCTCAAGCGCATGCCGGAAAGCATGGACCGCAAAACCGATATCCACCGGTTCTGGGAACAGACCGGCGCGTTCTATCTCGGCGGAAAACCCAACGACGGCCTGGCCGATGTGTTCAGCGCCATGAGCCTGATACCGGCCAATACCGGGGTCTATCGCGATATGACGCAGATCCGGTTCGAACACCCGGTATGGATCCCCGAGAATTGCACGGCCTGCAGCGACTGCTTTGTGACATGTCCGGACAGCGCCATTCCCGGCCTGGCCTGCAGCGTCTCCGACGCATTCGAGACCACCATCAAGCGCGTCGAGAAAAGCGGGCACGAAGCCAAACACCTGCGGCGCGCGGTCCGAACCGTGGAAAAGAAACTGCGGGCCTCCGTCAACGGCTCCCAGACCAACGCCGTGGACGTCGGGCCGTTGCTCACTACGGCCATCACGGAAACCGTCAATGAGTCTCCCGAGAACGATCGCGGGGAAGTGAAAGAGGAATTCGGCCGGTTCCGCGAAGCCATGGGCGAATTCAAATTCGCGCTGACCAAACCTTATTACGACCAGAAGGAAAAGGATCAGAAAGGATCCGGCGGCCTTTATGCCATCACGGTGAACCCCTATACCTGCAAGGGGTGTATGCTCTGCGTGGACGTCTGCAAGGACGACGCATTGCGCATCGTCGAACAGACCCCGGAAAGCGTTGAGGCGTTGCGTCGGGGTTGGGATTACTGGATGGACCTGCCCACCACTCCGCCGGAATACATACGGATCGACGACATCGACGAAAAGATCGGCGCGCTGGAAACGCTGCTGATGGACAAGACCGCCTTTCAGTCCATGGTGTGCGGCGATGGTTCCTGTACGGGATGCGGCGAGAAGTCCGTTCTGCATATCTTCACGGCGACGGTGACCACGCTCATGCAGCGGCGCGTGAAAAAACACGTGGAATACGTCAACTCGCTCATCGAGAAGCTGGAAAAGCACATCCGCACGAAATTGGCGGCCACCGTCGATATCGGTGACGCGGAACGCATTCAGAAGGTGATCGAGGCGCATCGCCAGGGCGATCTTAAACTGGCGGAACTCGCACAGGAGCTCGACCAGGGCCGGGCGGGCACGCCGATCGACCAGGAATGGCTGTCCTGGGTGACGGACCTCCTGAAGCGCCTCAAAGACCTGAAGTGGAATTACGAGGTCGGGACAACCCAAACCGGACGGGCCAGCCTGGGCTTCACCAATGCCACGGGGTGTACCTCGGTGTACGGATCGACCTATCCCTATAATCCCTACCCGTTCCCGTGGACCAATCATCTCTTCCAGGATGCCCCGTCATTGGCGCTCGGCATTTTCGAAGGGCACATGGTCAAGATGTCCGAGGGCTTCAAGTCCATCCGAATGGCGGAGGCGGAACTGGAAGGCCAGGAAAGCTACGACAAGATCCGGGAATCCCTGGTCAACTTCAACTGGAGCAAATTCAGCGACGAGGAATTCCTGCTCTGTCCGCCGGTTGTCGCGGTCGGAGGCGACGGGGCCATGTACGACATCGGGTTCCAGAACGTCTCCCGCGCCCTGATGGCGGGTCGTCCGGTCAAGATCATGATTCTCGACACGCAGGTCTATTCCAATACGGGCGGACAAGCCTGTACGTCCGGATTCATCGGACAGGTGTCGGACATGGCCCCGTACGGCCCGGCCTGGAAGGGCAAAACCGAGACGCGCAAGGAGATCAGCCTGATCGGCGCGGCGCACCGGACCGCCTTTATTCACCAGGCCAACCTGTCGAACTACACGCACATGATCGAGGGCTTCATAGACGGCCTCAACGCCCGCCGCCCCGCCCTGTTCAATGTGTATTCGGTATGCCAGCCGGAACACGCCGTGGCCGACGATGCCTCGTTTGCCCGCAGCAAGATGGCGCTGGAATCGCGTGCGTATCCGATCCTGACCTTCGATCCCACCGCGGGAACTTCCTGGGAAGATTGTATCAGCCTCGAAGGCAATCCCGCCATGGACGACGATTGGCCGGAATATGCGCTGGAATACCTGGACGAGGATGGGAACAAGCAGAAGATGGAAGTCCCCATGACCTTCGCCGACTTCGCCGTCGGGGAAGGCCGGTTCCGGAAACATTTCCGTGTCGCACCGCCGGATACCTGGAACGAGAACATGGTGCCGCTGGCCGAGTTCATCGACCTGTCCGAAGAGGACCGGGAAGAGCAGTATCCGTACATTTGGGCGGTCAACAGGAAGAACCGGCTGATCCGGGTACTCGTATCGGCGGAAATGGTCCGGTCCACGGAGGAACGTCGCGCATTCTGGCGCACCCTCAAGGCCGTGGCGGGACTGATGAAGAAGGTGGACCCGAACCAGATCGCCCAGCAGGTCCGCGCGGAAACCGCGCAGAAACTGGCGCAGGGGCTCATGGCCATGCTATCCGGATCGGGCGGGGGATCGGCCGCACTCCAACAGGCGTTGGCCGCCGCGCCGGGCGCGGACGAAGGCGCGGCCGCACCCAGCGCCGAAGCCGAGGGCTACGAACCGGTGTGGATCGACAAGGCGGAATGTACGTCGTGCGACGAGTGCGTGAATATCAATCCCAAGATCTTTGCGTATGACGATGACAAGAAAGCCTACGTAAAGGATCCGAAAGGCGGCCCCTACAAGGATATCGTCCGGTCCGCCGAAAAATGCACGGGCAAATGCATTCATCCCGGAACGCCGTGGGACCCGAACGAGAAAGACGTGGATAAGTGGGTGAAGCGCGCGGAGAAGTATCAGTAGGGAAGAATGGACGGATGGACGGTTGGACGGATGGACGGCCGCCTGTGGCGGCGTGCTTGGTGCTTGGTCTCTTCAATCGTCAACCGTTATCGTCGCCGTCATCGTCAACCGATGAGGATGAGCAGAAGGGGAATAGGAGCAGTATAGGCACAACGTTCCCCGGAATGGGTACAATCAGCTTATGGTCATGACGGGCGTCTTAACACAACTCAATCCGGCACACATCCTGCGGAGATCGTTCTCCCATGGAATTCATCCGCCGGAGAACAAGCAGTACACGGAAAACAAACCGATCGAGCGGTTTGCCTTTCCGCCGGAATTGTACCTGCTGTTGTCCCAGCATGCAGGCAAACCTTCGGTGCCGATCGTCAAGCCGGGCCAGGAAGTGGTGCGCGGCGAACCCATTGCCCGGGCGGACGGCTTCGTCTCCGTCCCGCTGCACGCCCCGGCGACCGGTGTGATCAAGCGCATCGACCTGGTTCCCACGGCAAAAGGCCCCCGCAAGCCGGCCATCATCCTCAAAGTCTATCCGGGCGAAACCCAACAGGTACTGTACGGAGCGCCGCGCGATGTGGACCGTATGACCCCCCAGGAAATCATTGAGGCCGTGCAGGAGGCCGGGCTCGTGGGACTCGGCGGCGCGGCGTTTCCCACGCATGTGAAACTGTCGCCTCCGCCCGGGGACCAGGTGGACACCATTCTCATTAACGGGTGCGAGTGCGAACCGTATCTGACGACCGATCACCGCATCATGATCGAACAGGCGGACGACCTGGTCCGGGGCACGCAAATCCTCATGCGGGTCATGGGCGCCGAACGCGCCGTCATCGGTACGGAGGACAACAAGATGGAAGCGGCCCGCGCGCTCCGAAAGGCCCTGCCGGACGATGGCCGCATCACGGTCAAGGTCGTGAAAACAAAATATCCGCAGGGCGCGGAAAAGATGCTGGCCAAGGCCCTGGTCAACCGGGAAATTCCTTCCGGGAAATACCCGTCCTCGGTCGGGCTGGGCGTGTACAACGTGGCCACCACCGCGCAGATCGGCGAGCTGCTGCCCTGGCGCCGGGGCGTCATCGAGCGCGTCGTCACCGTGACCGGTCCGGGCGTCGGGAAACCCGGTAATTATCTGGTGCCCATCGGTACGCCGATCGGGTTCATCCTGGAACGGCTGGGATACCACGGGTCGGCCCGGTACCTGATCACCGGAGGCCCCATGATGGGCGATACCGTGTCGTCGCTCGATGTGCCGATCACCAAGGGGTGCGGGGGATTTCTGGTCATGCGGCCGGAAGACCTGGCCGTCCACCAGATGGAAGACGCCTATCCATGCATCAGTTGCGGAAAATGCGTCGAGGCGTGCCCGATGCATCTGAATCCCTGCCATCTCGGCAAACTGGCCGCGAAGCGGCGGTACCTGGATATGGATGCGTATCACCTGTTTGACTGTTTCGAGTGCGGATGCTGCGCGTACGTCTGTCCGGCGGGCATTCCCCTTGTACAATATTTCCGTGTATCCAAGGTCATGAACCGCGAAATGAAGGCGGCGGCGAAATGAAGGCAAGCCCGCAACACATCGAACTGCGCTCGTCGCCTCATTACCGGGCGCCGGACACGGTGGACGTCATCATGCGCAACGTGGTCTATGCGCTGTTGCCGGTCTGTGTCTTTGCCGTGTACCTGTTCGGCCTCAGCGCGCTGGCCCTGCTGGTAGTCTGTGTGGCGGTATGCGTGGGCACGGAACATCTCTTTTGCGTGTGGGCCGGAAAACGCAGCACCGTCGGCGACTGGAGCGTGGTGATCACCGGCTTACTGCTGGCGCTGACCCTGCCTCCGGCGTTTCCACTTTGGATGGCGGCCGTGTCGGCCTTCTTCGGCGTGGCCGTGGGAAAGATTTTTTTCGGCGGACTCGGCTACAACGTGATGAATCCCGCTCTCGTGGGCCGCGCCTTCGCGCAGGCGGCGTTCACCCTGCCCATGACGACGTGGAGCCCGCCGCGGGCGCCCGGGCGCTTTACGGAATTCATCCCATCCACCCTGACCCGGCCTTTCATGGAGCCCGTATCCATCGATCAATGGCTGGATAGGGTCGTCCCCGACGGATTCGCCGGCGCCACGCCGTTGGCCCTGATGAAATTCGCGCAAACGCCCACCGATCTCATGCCGCTGATGGTCGGAACCATCCCCGGGTGCGCGGGCGAAACGTCCGCCCTGCTGATCTTCATCTGCGGCCTGTACCTGATCTTCCGGAAGATGATGGACGGGCGTATTACGTTCAGTATCCTGCTGACCGCTTTTCTGCTTTCCGGCCTCTTTTATTGGGTGAACCCCGACGTGTATCCGGATCCCCTGTTCACGCTTTTCTCGGGCGGACTGATGCTGGGCGCCGTGTTCATGGCCACCGACATGGTGGCATCGCCCGAAACCCGGCTCGGCGTGTGGGTATACGGAATACTGATCGGTGTGCTGGTCGTAATCATCCGGCTCTTTGGAGGATTGCCCGAGGGCGTGATGTACGCCATTCTGCTCGGAAATGCCGCCTCCCCGCTGATCAGCCGGGTAACCCAGCCCCGGATCTACGGCGCCGCCGGAAAGAAGAGAAAGAAGAAGGAGAATAACGCGTCATGAGCGTTGAACCCACATCGCACACACCACCGATGCCGTCCAGTGGACGGTTGATTCTGACCTTGGCCATCATTGCCATGCTGTCGGGTTTTACGGTCGTGCTGGTGTACCAGGTCACGCTCGATCCCATTGCGCGCAATCATCGAGAAGCTTTGGAAAAAGCGATATTCGAAGTCCTGCCCGGAGCGACCGCCCGCGTGAACTACCGGCTGGATGACGGGGGCTTGCGCCCAGTGTCCGACCGGGACCTCGATGAGGCCAATATGTTTGCGGGATATGACAAGGAGGGTCGCCTCGTGGGCGTCGCGTTTGAAGCGGCCGCGCGCGGATATGCGGATATCATTCGCGTCCTGTATGGATACTCGCCGGAACGTGAATGCGTCATCGGATATACCGTCCTGCAGAGCGCCGAGACGCCCGGACTCGGCGACAAGATCGAGACGGATCCCAATTTTCTGGCCAATTTCGATGGCCTGGATATGCGGCTGAACGTGGAACAGACGGGGCTTAAGCATGATATTGAGGCCGTCAAGCCCGGTGCCAAGGCCGAACCGTGGCAGATCGAGGGAATCGCCGGCGCGACCGTCAGCTCGGTCGCCGTGGCCCGCGCCCTGCGCGAAAACGCCAACCGAATGCTCCCGCTGCTGATAAGGCATTTGGATGAACTGAAAAAGAATCCTTCCCCAACGTCTTTCCGCCGGATGGAGGGCGAAGCTCCTGCTGAGCCGGACGCTTACACAGACTGTCTCACCCCATGCTCACGGCTCGGGAGGACCCTCGCCCTCCATTCCCTGGAAACCGTGGTTGGCATAGTGGAGGGCGAAGCTTCTGCTGAGCCGGACGAAGCGAAGGGAGAAATTGTGTAATCATGCCCGCTCCCAAACATGATGCACCGGTCAGCCTGGACACGTTGAAAGCCGGGGTTTGGAAGGAAAACCCCGTCTTCATCATGCTGCTCGGACTCTGCCCGGCGCTGGCCGTGAGCAACACGGCCGTGAACTCGCTGGCCATGGGCCTGGCCAGCACGTTCGTCCTGCTGGGCGCCAGTTTCCTGATCTCGCTCTTCCGGAACGTCATCCCCAAACAGGTGCGCATTGCCTCGTATATCATCATCATCGCCACCTTTGTCACCGTCGTGGACTACACCATTCATGCCTTGAGCCTGGAACTGTACAACGCGCTCGGCGCGTTCATTCAGTTGATCGTGGTGAACTGCATGATCCTGGGCCGGTGCGAGGCCTACGCCTCCAAGCACCGGGTGTCGACCACGATGGTGAACGCCGTGGGCATGGGCGCCGGATTTACTCTCGCCTTGTTCCTGGTGGGATCCATCCGGGAAATTCTCGGATTCGGCACGTTCTTCGGAATCCCGCTCTTCGGGCCTGATTTCCAGGTCTGGGCCGTGTTTATCCTGCCGCCCGGCGGCTTTATCGTGCTGTCGTTGTGGCTGGTGCTGTTTGCGGCCATTCAGCGGAAACGGGATCGCATGGCGGCCGGAAAGGAGGGCGCATATGGATCATGATTCCTTGATGTTCATTTTCCTGAACGCGCTGCTCATCAATAACCTCGTGCTGGCGTTGTTTCTGGGCCTGTGCCCGTTTGTCGGGGTCTCGTCCAAAATCAACACGGCCTGGCCGATGGGCCTGGCGGTCATCGTCGTCATGCTCGTGGCCTCCGTCTGCGCGTACGGGATCAACATCCTGCTGGTTCACTTCGAGATCGAGTATCTCCGGCTGATCAGCTACATCGCAGTCATCGCCTCGGCGGTGCAACTGGTCGAAATGACCATCAAGAAGTTCAGCCCCACCCTCTTTCGCTTGCTCGGTATTTATCTGCCGCTGATTACGACGAACTGCGCCATTCTGGGCATGGCCCTGTTCCAGACGTTTGATGAATACAGTTTCACGCAAAGCCTGGCTTACAGCCTGGGCGCGGGCGGCGGGTTCATGCTGGCCCTGGTACTGATGGCGGGTCTGCGCGAACGCCTGGAACTGGCCAATGTGCCGGATGTGGCCACCAGCGCGGCCATCGCCTTCATGCTGGCCGGACTTTTGTCCCTGGCCTTCATGGGCTTTGCGGGATTGGGCGGATAAAACATGGGGGTAATGACCGAGCTGTTCCGGGCGTCGCAAGCGACGCCCCTACGAGTGCGCATTGGAAAGATAAGGTAATGAGTGTGGTTTGGGATTATGTAACGGGTATGGGGCTGACCCTCGCCATCCTGTTCGGGTGGATTGGGGTGCAGCGGATGTACCGCCGTTTTGCCGCGCGGCATCCCCAATATGGCCCACCCCGCGAATGCCTTGGATGCGGACTCGCATGTCCGTGCGGGGACGACCCATCGAGCGATGATGATCATATGAGAATGAACGGCAGGAAGGAGAAGGACGAAACCGATCGGTTCTAGGTTTTCGGTTATAGGGGAGACCGGATATCCCCCCTATAACCTAGAACCCAGAACCTGAAACCCAGAATTGAGAACCTGAAACAGCAAAGGAACAAGATCATGAAAACAACCGAATACGACATCAGCCATCCCTACACCGCTACGGTCAAGAGCACCGAACGCATCACGCCGTCGGATACCGACGAAGTGCGGCACATCATATTAAGCATTCCGGACGCGACCTTTCATTACGTGGAAGGGCAAAGCATCGGCGTACTGGCGCCGGCCCCCGAAACGTTCGGCAATCCTGTTCACTTCCGTCTCTATTCCATCGCCAGCTCGCGTGAGGGGGAGGAAGGGGATCTGGCGGAAATCGCCATTGCCGTCCGGCGCTGTTTCTATATCGACGAAGTGAGCGGCGAGCGGTATCCCGGCGTCGCCTCCCACTATCTTTGCGATCTCAAACCCGGAGACAAGATCCAGATTTCCGGACCCTACGGACGCCGCTTCCAGGCGCCGCGGGACAATACCTGCAACATCCTGATGATCGGGGTCGGCACGGGCATCGCCCCGTTCCGCGCGTTCATCAAGCATATCTATGACGAACGCAAGGAATGGAAGGGCCAGGTCCGGCTTTTCTACGGCGCGCGCACCGGCATGGACCTGCTCTATATGAACAAGGAAAAGGACGATTTCAGCCTCTATTACGACCAGAAAACCTTCAAGGCATTTGAGGCGCTGAGCAAACGCCCGCACGTGGATGAGGAACCCGAGCTGGAAGGCAAGCTCATGGATAACGCCGTGGAAGTCTGGAATCTTATCGAGGATCCGAAGACGTATGTATACGTTGCCGGATTGTCTTCACTCGAAGAAAAACTCGATCGGCTCATGATCGCCAT
>SLKG01000107.1 GCA_007134735.1 Kiritimatiellia bacterium | reverse complement strand
TCGACTGCAGCCTCCCGTAGGAGTCTGGGCAGTGTCTCAGTCCCAGTGTGGCTGACCATCCTCTCAGACCAGCTACCCGTAAGCCTTGGTGGGCCGTTACCTCACCAACTAGCTGATGGGACGCGGGCTCATCCTCAAGCGACAGGTCCCGAAGGATCCCCATCTTCAGATAATGCCGCATGCGCGGCACGACCACATTCGGTATTACCCCTCCTTTCGAAGGGCTATCCCGAACTTGAGGGCAGATTGCCCACGCGTTACTCACCCGTTCGCCACTCTCACCAAGAGATTCTCGTCCGAAAACTTGAATCTCAAGGATCCCGTTCGACTTGCATGCCTAATCCACGCCGCCAGCGTTCGTTCTGAGCCAGGATCAAACTCTCCGTAAAGAAAGTTCAGCCGGATACCGGTAAAAAACCCATATCCGGTCTTGATCCTTTTTTTTGAATTGCGAGCCCTCAATATTGAATATCAAGGACCCTGCACAAACATCAGGCAAATCAACACCGCTTCCGTTTCGAAGCAGTGCTTCAAAAATTCAAAGAACACCCGTACATACAAAACCCCTCTCCACTGAAAGGGGTTATCCAATGGCAAACAACCGATAAATTGAAATTCACCAACTTAAGTACGTGAGAATCTACTCATTCCCCCATACCGTGTCAACAGAGTTTTGAAAAATCTTGTCTTTTTTTTTCGCATCCCCGAAAAGAGCCCGATAATTGGGCAATCTTGCCGCTGTTTTGCCGGGATGGGGCCATAAGCCCTGCTCTCTCACCCCTGGTGCCCGTGATATGCTTTCTCCACCGTGACCCGGACTTCCTCAACCCCTTCGCCCATCGCCCGGTGAATGGCGCGGCTGACCTGTTCTTCAATCCCGGGATAGGCCGACTCGTCGGTGCCCACCTTTGCCACCACGTCAACGGAAATCACCATCCCCCCCACCGGACCTTCCACGCGCAAATCGTGGAACTCCGCCAGCAATTCCTGGCCCCGTATCAGGTTGTTCATCATGCGCTCGGCACGATCGTATTCGGAATGATTCCGGTCCACCGGATCCACGTGCACAATCGCCTTGCAGGAGGTTACGCCCTCCACCGCCTGTTCCACCCGCTCGGACAGGTCGTGCACATCCATGGCCGATTGACTCGCGTCCACTTCGACATGCAGGGAAACGATTCGAAGATCGCCGTACTTGTGAACGATGATGTCATGTACACCGTCTACTCCCGGAACCCTTCGCGCCGACTCCTCAATCTGTTTTACCTCCTCCCGGCGGGGCGCTTCGCCAAGCAGCGGGCTGATCGCACCGCGCGCGATGCCGATGGCCGCCCAGAGAATGAACACCGCCACACCCACCCCGGCCCAGCCGTCCACACCGTGCCAACCCGCGCGCGAAGCCAGCAACGCAACCAGCACCAGCCCGGAACTGGCCACATCCGTGACATGATGCCAATAGTCCGCTTTCAACACATCGGAACCGGTGGCCCGCGCCAGCGTGTCGGCGAATACGGATAGCCACTGCTTCAGGAAGATCGTCAATACCACCGCCGCAATCGCCCACCACGGAGCCGTGTAGGGTTGCGGTGACAGAATGCGCGCAACGCCGAATCGGGCAAATTCTATGGCCGCCACAATCAGCAACACCGCCATCACCAGTGCCGTGACAAACTCAACACGGCCGTGCCCGAACGGATGCCGACCGTCCCCGGGTTTGCGCGCCCACAGGGACCCGATGATAATCACCAGGCTGCTGCCAATGTCCGAAAGACTGTGCACGGCATCCGCCAGCAAGGCCACACTGCCCAGCATCAGACCAACAACGCCTTTGACCAGGAACAGAAGCAGGTTGACGAAAATACTGACACTGCCCTGCAACACACCCGCCCGCGACCGGACCTCCAATCCCTCCGGGGACAGCACCCCCCGCATGAAGATCCGGACCATCAGGCCGGTGAGCCCTCCCGGGGGCCAGGGATTCTGTGGTGGTTTGTTAGGCATGGGGGGGGTTCAGTATTCAGTGTTCAGTGTTCCGTGTCGCCGCGCAGCGGCAAGCGGCCACTTGGCGGCGGAGCCGCCGACGTGGCAGTGTTCAGTAATCAGTATTCAGTAAGCAGTATTCAGTATTCAGTAATCAGTGATCGGGCGACTGAAGTTTTTTCCTCGTCATCCGTAGTCGTCCTCCGATTTCCTGTGTTCTCTCAGAAAGGTTCTTTCACCGCGTTGCTCACACGCATACTCCGCAGGGACCATGCCTAACACATTTGGGATGTACGGACAAGGATGATGAACGACCGGAAGCGGCATCAAGGCAGACTGTGCCGGCCACTATGTAATGGCCTGAGTAACAGTGAAACACTTGTCGGAATATCCAATATCCAACAAGGAATAACCAGGGATCATATTTGAAGATTGGATATTCCTTGTTGGCTGTTGGACATTGAATCTCAACGGGTCATGAGTGTATCCGTTACGCGGCGCGGACAATTTAGGAGACCAAGGACCAGGGACTAAGGACAAAGGACCAGGGCCCCTCACCGCCCCATATCCAGATCCGGCATGGCGGCCAGAACCGCATCGATCATCACCGGTTCTCCATCGCGTTCCACGATCACCGGCACCCGGTCGCCCGGAGCGCGCGCAAAGATCGCGCGGCGCACGTCGATGGCTTCCCGGATGGTCCGGCCGTCCACCTCGCGGATCACGTCCCCCGGTTGCATACCCGCCAAGGAAGCCGGACTGTCGCGATAGACGTCTTCCACCGTCACGCCTTCCGCGCTCACGCCCATGAGGATGCCGATCCACGGATGCTGGATCGTTCCGGTCGTGATAATACTGTCGGCCACACGCATCGCCAGCCGGGATGGTACGGCGAACCCGATCCCGGTGTTGCCGGCCTGAAGCGCGCCGCCGCGATGAATCGCCGCGTTGATTCCGACCATGCGACCTTCTACATCCACGAGCGGCCCCCCGCTGTTGCCCGGGTTGATCGGCGCCTGGGTCTGAATGAAATCCTCGAACGGCAACAAACCTATGGCCCTCCCCTTCTGGCTCACAATGCCCATGGTTACCGTGCCGTCCAAGTGATAGGGCGAACCAATCGCAATCACGATTTCGCCGACGCGCACGGCGTCGGAATCCCCGAATTCGATGGGCCGGAATTGCCGGTCCTCACGCTCTACCGTCTTCAATACGGCCAAATCCGTGTGCGGATCCCCGCCGAGAAGTTCAATCTCATACACGGTTCCATCTTCCAGGATGGCCTCGATATTCTCGGCCTGATGTACGACGTGGTAACTGGTCAGCATATGCCCTTCAGGGCTTATGATCACGCCCGACCCCTGCCCGACCCGCCGTTCGGGAATACGGTACCGGCGTCCGAAAAGAATATCCTGATGAATGTGATAACGGATCGCTTCCGTGCGGATGACCACCACCGAAGGCATCACCTCTTCCACCGTGTCGGCAATGGCGTCTCCGAGAATCCGGGCCAGGTTTGCCGGCTCCGACGCAACATTCAACGCCTGCGCACCGGTCGTAAACACGACAAGCAAACTGAATATCCATGCGTGTCTAAGAAATCTCATAATCGGTCTCCTCTCTTCACCATAGAATAATATCCCGGGGCTTCAAGGGGAAGTGCGGGACAATAGGGCGGGAGGGCCCGCGGCCCCGCGGGCCGTGAAACTGGAGGGACAGGCATCCCGCCGAGACGGGGTCCATCCATGCACCTCGTCTTCAGCACGGCTCAGCAGGAGCTTCGCCCTCCAGATTGATCAACTGCCGTTGTGCACATGATGGAGGGGCACGCTTCCGCGTGCCCTGGACGCGCAGAAGCGCGTCCCTCCAGAGAGGGCTAGGAAACCGTATTGATTATTCGTGGAGGGGCACGCTTCCGCGTGCCCTGGACGCCCCGACACGAAGCGGTCGGGGGTCCCTCCAAATTGAATCAGCTGCACACGGATGCATCGATAGCCACCTCGTGCTCGTACTGGCCCTCGAAATCTTTCCCCTGGATCGAGGACGAGAACGAGGACGAGGACGAGGACGAAGAAGAGAAACACCTACAACGAACAATAATGGAACCCCAGCTCCCGGGCCCGGTCCCTGTCGAAGAAGTTTTTGATGTCGAGGATCACCGGCGTGCGCATGCGGGATTGGAGCGCTTCCAGGGTCACGATCGGCCTGAATTCGTCGTGCGCATTGATCAACACCACGGCATCCATATCGGCGACTTCGTCCAACGTGTGCGTTTCCAGCCCGTAACCGGCCCGGATCGTCTCCGGATCGATCAACGGCTCCCACACGGTCACGTTCACACCGAATCCCTGCAGGTAGCGCACCACGTCGATGGCCCGCGTGTTGCGCAGGTCCGGGACATTCTCCTTGAACGTCAGCCCCAGCACCCACACGTTGGAATTCTTGGGCAGTCGACCCGCATTGTTCATTTCACGAATCAGGAGTTCACCCGCGTACAGCCCCATGTTGTCGTTGATCCGCCGGCCGGCCAGGATCACTTCGGGATGATAGCCCAACTCCAGGGCCCGGTGCGTCAGATAGTAGGGATCGACGCCAATACAGTGCCCGCCCACCAATCCGGGATGATAACGGTGAAAATTCCATTTCGTGGCCGCGGCATCCAACACTTCCCGGGTGTTCAAGCCCAGCTTGTTGAAGATTTTCGACAACTCGTTCATCAGCGCGATATTCAAATCCCGCTGTACATTCTCGATCACCTTCGCCGCCTCGGCCGTCTTGATGTTCGGAGCCCGGTGAATGCCTGCGGTGATGATCTTTCCATATACGCCGGCCATGCGTTCGAGAGCCGCGGAATCGTGCCCGCTCACCACCTTTACGATGGCCGAGACCGGATGTTCCTTGTCGCCCGGATTCACACGCTCCGGTGAATATCCCAGATCGAAGTCACCCAGCTTCAAGCCGGACTCCCGTTCCAGGATCGGCAGGCAGATGTCCTCCGTGACACCCGGATAGACCGTGCTTTCGAACACGACCAGCATTCCTTTACGCAGGATGCGGCCCACCAATTCGGACGCGTTTTCAAGAAACGAGAGATCGGGCTCGCGCGAGGTGGAAATGGGCGACGGCACCGCCACAACCAGGAACGTGCAGGATTTGAGATCCTCCATGCGGCTGGTGAACGACAGGTTGGGATGTTTGAGGTCCCCGTCTCCGACTTCCTCGTTGTCGTCGTGTCCCGCCTGCAGGCGTTGCACGCGCTCCTCCTGCACGTCGAAACCGATCACCTCGAAATGCCCGGCAAACGCCGCCGCCAACGGCAATCCGACATAGCCCAGTCCGACCACTCCGATTTTTTCCGTTCCGGAATTCATACATGCTCCGTATGCCATATGGCCCATACGATACGCCACCCCCCCGTTCCATGAAAAGAAGAATCCGGAAAAGCGGCCATATACCGGAGAGGATTATTCAATTCTGATGGATTGAGTTTCCCTGATAGTATGCTAGGATATCCATCAACAGTAGGACCGATACGTCTCTGCGAAAGGAAGCCGACATGACAGAAAGAAATATCCGGGGTATAGCCCATACCGTACTTGCCTTATTCCTGGTCAGCCTTTATGCCGGTTGCCAGGTGATTCGACCCGAACCCGCGGAACCGTGGGCGCCGGCCGTTGACAGACCCGACCTTGATATATCCGCCCTGCCCACCGGGGATGAGGTTCCCTTCCCCGCCTATCCGGGCGCACGCGTTCACAATACGGTGAGGAGAGGGCCCGACCCCGAGAGCATCAGGGTTTTCATGGTCACATCCGACTCCCCCGATGACGTCTACGCGTATTACCGGAACTGGATCGGAGAAGGGTGGCAGGCCGCCCCCAGCGAGTATTCGGGATATGAGTATTTGATGTGGGAAGGACCGCCCAACCACCAGACAACCGCGCTGGCCGGTCGAATCCCCTCGATCCATATACGCTGGCTTCGGGAACGCGAACTGGAAGTCATGCGCGACTGGCATCCGGATCCCAGGACCGAAATCGTCGTCGTGTATTTCCCCAATGAATGATGTCCTGCTTCACCTATGAAGTATTCCCTGTTTCATAACTATCGAACAGGCTGGTGGTCCCTACTGGTGCTTGGCTTGCCGTCGATTGCGTGGGCGGCGCAATCGGAACCCCTGCCCGATGCCCGTACGGAAAGCGATCGAAGCCTGGAGGAAACCATTGAAGCGCGACGGTCGATCCGCTCCTATCGCGACCAGGCGCTTACCCGTGAACAACTCGCCCAACTGTGCTGGGCGGCACAGGGCATTACGGAACCGCGCCGGGGTCTGCGCGCCTCGCCTTCGGCCGGCGCCACATATCCGCTCGAGCTCTACGTGGCCACCGCCGACGGCGTATATCGCTACGCGCCGGATCGTCATGAACTGGAAGAACACCTCGACCAGGATGTGCGCCGGTCGCTTCGCCGGGCCGCACTGGACCAGGCGTCGGTGGAACAGGCGCCCGCGGTGTTTGTGATTGCCGCCGATATCCGGAGAACCGCGCGGCGCTACGGGGGACGCGCCGAGCGGTATGTGCTCATCGAAGTCGGTCACGCCTCGCAGAATCTTCTATTGCAGGCGGTCGCCCTTGATCTCGGCGGTGTACCGATCGGCGCATTTGACGATGACGGGGTTGCCCAAGCGGTTCGGGTACCCGACGGTCAACAGGTGTTTTACCTGATTCCCGTGGGCTATCCGGAATAGGAGGCCGGATCGCGGTTCAGGCTTTATCCTCCGCCCCGGGCCGCCGGCATGCGGCGCACCGATCAATCGCCATTCATCAATCCGCCGGCCAGGTATCTATCGTACGCGCCCAAGTCCAGCATGCCGTGGCCGCACAGATTGATCAGGATCACCCGTTTCTCCCCCGCCTCGCGCGCCTGCAACGCTTCCTCAATGCCCGCGCGGAGCGCGTGGGCCGGCTCAGGGGCCGGAATAATGCCTTCCGTCCGCGCAAACTGGACGGCGCTCTCGAAGATATCGTTCTGCGGATACGCGCGCGCTTCGATCAACCCCAGCTTCAGCACATGACTGACGGACGGTGCCATTCCGTGATATCGCAGGCCTCCCGCGTGAATACTCGGCGGGATGAACCGATGACCCAGCGTGTACATCAGCAATAACGGCGTTGTTTCCGCCGTATCGCCGAAATCATAACGGAGCTCTCCCTTGGTCAGCGTCGGACAGGCCGTGGGTTCCACGGCCACAATACGCGTCTTCTTCCCCTTTTTCAGATTCTCGCCAATAAAGGGAAACGCAATCCCCGCAAAGTTACTGCCGCCTCCCACGCAACCGACCACCACGTCGGGTTCCTCCCCCGCCATTTCCATCTGACGAATCGCCTCCTGGCCGATCACCGTCTGGTGAAGACAGACATGGTTCAACACGCTGCCGAGCGAATACCGCGTATCCTTCGACTTCACCGTGTCTTCGATCGCTTCGCTGATGGCAATGCCGAGACTGCCGGGACAGTCCGGATCCTCTTCCAGCATCTTCCGTCCAAATTCCGTGTGGTCGCTGGGACTGGGATGCACGGTGGCGCCCCAGGCCTGCATCAGCGATTTCCGATAGGGCTTCTGCGCAAAGCTGACCTTGACCATGTATACCACGCATTCCAGACCGAAATACTGACAGCCCAACGCCAGGGCGGAACCCCATTGGCCCGCTCCCGTTTCGGTGGCCAGGCGTTTAATGCCCGCTTCCCGGTTGTAATAGGCCTGGGCCACGCCCGTGTTGAGTTTGTGACTGCCCACCGGGCTTACGCCCTCGTACTTGTAATAAATATGCGCCGGTGTCTGTAACGCCTGTTCCAGGCGATGCGCCCGCACCAGCGGCGTGGGCCGCCACTGCGCGTACAGCGCCTGCAATTCCCCGGGAATCTCAATCCAGGACTCAGTCGACATTTCCTGTTCAATCAGGTTTTCCGGAAAAATCGGTGCCAGTTCCTCGGGCTTGATAGGCTCCCGCGTACCCGGATGCAACGGGGGAGGAAGGGGTTCGGGCAGATCCGGCAACAGGTTATACCAGTGCGTCGGCAGGTCGAGTTCCGTCAAGATGAAACGAGTTGCTTTTGGTTTTGCAATATTCATGGTCCTCCCCGTGCAATTTGGTTGTGCGACTGTACGCCGGAAATGAAGAAAACGTCAATAGCAAGGTGCCCGCCGCGATATCAGGCCCATGCCCGATAACGCGCAATGAGGGAATTGGTTGACGAATCGTGTTTCAGCCCCTTCCCGGAAGAGGAGGACAATTCCGGAAGTATCTTTCCCGCCAGTGCCTTGCCCAGTTCCACGCCCCATTGATCAAAGGAATAGATGTTCCAGATTACGCCCTGAACAAATATCTTGTGTTCATACAGCGCAATCAACTGCCCCAGCACATACGGCGTCAATTGTCGGGCCAGCAATGTATTGCTCGGCCGGTTCCCTTCAAACGACCGATGCGGAACAAGCGCATCCGGCGTTCCTTCCGCCGCCACCTCCTCCGGTGTTTTCCCGAAAGCCAACGCTTCCGTCTGGGCGAAGAAATTCGCCATCAGCTTGGCATGATGATCGCCGACCGGATTGTGTGAACGCGCAAAACCGATGAAGTCCGCCGGAACCAGCTTCGTGCCCTGATGGAGCAACTGATAAAAGGCATGCTGACCGTTGGTTCCCGGTTCGCCCCAAATGACGGGGCCCGTCTGATAACCGACCCGTCGGCCCTCCCGGTCAATCGACTTCCCGTTGCTTTCCATGTCCGCCTGCTGAAGATACGCCGGGAACCGGTGCAGATACTGATCGTACGGCAATACCGCATGGCTTTCCGCCCCGAAGAAATTGTTGTACCAGATGCCGATCATGGCCAGCAGGACCGGCATGTTCCGGTCAAAAGGCGCTTCCTGAAAATGCCGGTCCATGGCGTGGAATCCTTCCAGCATTTCCACAAACCGTTCCGGGCCGATGGCCAGCATCAGCGAAAGGCCGATGGCGGAACACATCGAGTATCGCCCTCCCACCCAATCCCAGAATTCAAACATGTTTTCCGGATCGATCCCGAACGCTTTCACCTCGGCCGTATTCGTGGATACCGCGACGAAATGGCGCGCCACCGCCCGGTCATCGCCCAAGGCGCTCGTCAACCAGGCCCGGGCGCTCTGCGCATTCGTCCGTGTTTCCTGTGTCGTAAAGGTCTTTGAACAAACCACAAACAGGGTTTCCGCCGGGTCGAGAGCGCGGATGGTTTCAGATACATGTGTCCCGTCCACGTTCGACACAAAGCACACGTTCAAAGAACGGTCCGCATAGGGCTTGAGGGCCTCCACCGCCATGGCCGGGCCCAAGTCGGATCCGCCGATGCCGATATTGACGATATTACGAATGCGTTTGCCCGTATGCCCCTTCCAATCGCCCGAGCGTACCCGTTGCGAGAACTCCGTCATGTGCTCCAGTACCCGGTTCACTTCCGGCATCACATCCCGGCCCTCCACCAGGACCGGGGTGTTGGACCGGTTCCGCAAAGCCACGTGCAAAACGGCACGGTCTTCCGTTTCGTTGATCTTCTCCCCCGCGAACATCGCCCGGCGCGCCTCGGCCACGCCGGATTGAGCGGCCAGCACCGAGAGGAGCTCCATGGTTTCCGACGTAATCCGGTTCTTGGAGTAATCCAGAATCAGGCCGTCCACTTCCAGGGTGAAGTCCTCCGCCCGACCCGGATATTCCGCAAACAGCTCGCGCATAGGCCTGGACTTCATCTCCTCGTAATGCGCCTGCAAACTACGCCATTCGGGCCGATTGATGGGTTCTGTTCTGCTTGTCATATGCGCCCGCCGTTCCCTTGTATGTTTGATATTCCCGAGGCCGGATCCCGCCCCCGCACCGCAGGGCAACGCCGGCCCCCCGCGGCCGGCTTCCCGGCTTCATGTTTCTTCCCACTGAATGGTTATGGCATCGCCCCGTTTCAGACCCAGTACGTTTTGAGCCGAACCCCGATTGACCGAGATCTCCACGAGGCCCGCCGAACTGATCAACGCCATGATCTCGCCTTCTTCCGCTTCGGCATAGTGGGTTGACAACCCGGCGATAAGGCTGTCGCCCGCCCGTATATGTCGTATCGCTTTCCGGGGATCCTGTATATCCGCTTTCGTAATATTGCTGATCAGATTGCCAAACCGATCCACATGCACAATCCTGCCGTGCACTCCGTCCGGCCGGTATTCCGGTTGCACCCGGGACCCCAGTATATAGGAGTCCGCCGTCTCCACAAGTTCATCCGGTTCCGCCGCCCCGGAAGCCAGCAAACCCGCCGTGTACGCAAACACATCCCGTCCGTGAAAGGTATTCGACAACTCTTCCGGACGATGCACATGCGGGCGCAATCGTCCGACGGTGAGTGTTTCGGCGGTCCGGAAAACCCAGGACAACAGACCGTTATCCGGCGCCAGGAAAATTTGGCCTTCCGCCTCCGCCAGCAACGCCGCCCGTTCGGACCCCACGCCGGGATCCACCACGGCGACATGAAGGGTACCCGCCGGATAGAAGCGCCAGTACTGGTGAATCGCCCAAGCCCCCGCGTCCACATCCTGCGGAGGAATATCGTGCGCCGCATCGACCAGGCAAACGGAGGGCGCCTGCGACCGCACAACCCCCTTCATGGCCGCGACATATCCGTCTACCGTGCCGAAATCAGTCAGAAACGTGACGATCCTGTTGCGTTCCCGGTTCCTCGCTGTCATAGTACGAACACTTCCGATTGCGTTATCTCGTGTGAGTTCCTATGACAAATATTGCTGTTGAAAACCAGTCAAATCCCGGTCCCATCCGGCCGGCGCCGGAAAATCGCGCCTTGAGCAAGGACGAAATCAATGCCCTGCCCTTGCATCGATACGAAGGGCCGTTGTTCCTGGTGAAAACCGGGGCCGAACTCAAACAGGCGGTGCGGAAACTCAAGAGCCAACGGTTGCTGGGATTCGATACCGAGACACAGCCGTCATTCAAAAAGGGAACATCACACAAGCCGTCACTGGTCCAATTGGCGGCGGACGACGGCGTATATCTCTTTCACCTCGGCCACCTGCCCCTGAACGACGGTTTGCTTCGTATTTTCGTCAATCCGGCCATCATCAAAGCGGGCGTATCCACAAGCCGCGACCTGTCGGAACTGCGCGAACTGCAACCATTCGAACCGAAGAACTTCGTCAACCTCGAAGACAAAGCCCGGGCGCTCGGCTTTAAAAACCAGGGTCTGCGCGGCATGGCCGCGGCCGTCCTCGGGTACCGCATATCCAAACAGGCCCAAACTTCCAACTGGAGCCGCAAGAACCTGACCCGGACTCAACTCGTGTATGCGGCCACGGATGCCTGGATCAGCCGGGAACTGTACAAGGCCTTGGAAAAGCTGGAACATCGCCGTTCCTCCCGGTCCCGGGTCCCCCCCGCGAAAAAGGATCCGTAACTCCGGTCTTCTTTATCCCAGGTTCGACAGTAGTTCTTTAATGGCTCTTTTCTTTCTCCATTCATTTTATTCTTTGTTCGAAGTTGTGGTGTTCTCATTCCAACCAGGCGATGCAGTGGAGACCACGGGCTTGCCGTAAACGGAAGGAGTATCTGTTGTCGGGTCGATGCCCCATCGTGCCGTGTGGGCGGGTCGCGGTCGGCGAGGCCGCCGACCCTCCCGAAGATGAGGGGGATGATGGTGGAGGGTCACGCTTCCGGGGCTGTATCAAAACCCGTCGCTGGGGCCCACCGGAGGACGGGACAACTCAGTTTCGCCCTTCGACAGTTCCTGAGCTCTTGTAGATAGGGCGGGGCCGCCTTGTCACGGCGTAGCTTCCGAGCGGAGCCGGACGGACCCGCTGGTGCAAGAAAAGAGCCAGACCGGATTGGTGAATTCCGGCGCGATCCGGCTCTTCTTTGCGTTTTCCCCTTCCGATC
>SLKG01000020.1 GCA_007134735.1 Kiritimatiellia bacterium | reverse complement strand
CGGCACTATCGTGCCGCACTCCAAGGCGCTTCGCGTATGAAGACGTAACGCGAAGGCTCGCCCCGCCCCTCCCTCGCTTTCTCTTTATCGCCGCCCATACATCGCCCGCCTGATCCCGCCACCGATACAGGTACAACCACCACAACGGGCGTTCGGCATATGCCCCATACTTCCTTCGCATGTACGCCCCGGCAGGGAACAGACTGCCCCACACGTATTTCAGCTTGCCGGCCGGGGACATGCCCGACAGCGTTCCTTTAGCCCGTTCCCAACGCAGGCCGGCGCCTTCCATCTCCAGAACCGTCGCGTGTGATTCATGCGCGGATCTGCGCCGGATCAACTCGTCAAAGACCGGTTCCGGGACCGGAGTGCCGAAATAGTCCCGGGCCCGGCATAACGCGCGCGCCACCGCGCCGGCCCAACCGAGTTCAACCGCCTTATCGATCACCATCGCCCAATCCGGATTCCGTTTTTGGATCAATAAATGAAGATCGAGAAAATTCCGGAGCTTTTCTGATTCTCCGTGCTGGATCATGGCATGCGCCGCCAGGTACAAGAGATCGGCTTCAGGCTCCAGGACCGTGCCGGTCGTACCGTCTTCGAAGCGCTGTTCCGTCGTGTGCTTCCGGAACCAGTCCACCTGGTTCAGCGGCAGCATCGCGTCATTCTGCGCCAACAGGCGAAAATGAATTTCAACGGCCACGCCGTCGGACGGGCCGCCGATCAGCTCATAATGATGATTGCTCTTGGCGTCCGGCTCCACCGTGTGTTGGCTCCCGTTGAAACGGTCCAGGGCGGCGAACCGATACCCCATGGCGAGCAACCGGTCGAGCGCCGCACGGGCTTGGTCATACGGGACCAACACATCCAGGTCGCCCATCGGACGCAGAATAGGATCGGGGTACAAGGTTCCGGCCCACGCGGCGCCCTTCAACCAGATGGCTTGAATGCCCGCGCGCGAGAGCTCGGCATTGATTTCCTTCCGGGCCGTATCCTGAAGGGTGAAGTGCCGGGCCGAACGGAGTGTGGCACGCGTCAGGGCTTCCCGTGCCGGCATGTCCGATTGCTTCAGGACGCGATCCAGCATCGGCCCCAGGCCGTGCTGAAGAGCCAGCGTTTCAATCGCCGGCCATTGGTCCGTTGAAATAAGATCGGGTTTCCGCTCGCCGCCGACCAAACCCGCCAGTGTGTGGAGGTCGGAACAGGGACGGCCGCCGTTCACGGTTACGTATTCCTCCTTCGGATGTGTACTTTTCATGGCCGGCACACCCCATAGTACCTCACGCGGCCATCCAACGCCAAGGGCGGACAATGATTCTTCATGGGAACCGTAGGTCTCCCCATGATCCGGTCGTTGGGAATGCCACACGAGGATTAAAACCATCCCCCAGGCCGTGACCTGTATTCCGACGGTTTATCCCCGATAATATGTGGCCTCCAGCCGAACGGTTCCAGCCGGCTCGCCTTGTCGATGGATTATTTCCCGCCGGGTTCGGGCGCGACCGCCCGTTCGAACCCGCCGCACGCGCACCACGTCCCCGGGAACCGTCAGGTCAACATCAATGGGGCCCGGCGTGCCCGGGATAACGGTTGTTCGGCCCGAAGCCACGACCCGCGGGGTCTTGCCGAAACCGGACAATTCACCGGCCAGCTGGGTAAACGGGAACCGGGCCAGGGATGTCAATAACGGCCCGGCGGCCAGCCGTGCCGCTTCGCTTCCGGCCGCCTGAAGCACGGCCGCGCCCAATGCGCCGGTGATTTTCGCTACCTGCTGAGCCGTAAGCGTTTCAGATACCTGCACCACGATGCCAAAGGGTCCTTCGACATTTTCCTTGAACAATATCCGCTCCGACCAGTCCCGGTCCTCGAGGTTCAACCCGTCCCGGTCAAATTGGTGCGGGCGGGCGGCGACCCGTTCCGCTACGAGAGGACGCGGCCAGACCAACGAAACCGAAACCAGCCGATCGACGGCTTTACGCGCCTGCTTCCAGAGACCGCCGCCATAAATACGCTTGAGTTCAAGTTCTACGGTATCCCGCCGATATTGGACCGCCATGTCATCCTCCCCTCAGCCGGTCAACAGTTTCTTTTATTTTGCTGCCCGGTACGACGTTCTGCCCATGCACACTCCCGCTCAAGGCATGCCCGTTGCCTCTTCGGGCGCCGACGGGATGCGAAAGGAAAGTGGATGCTGTGGGGCTCGAACCCACGACCCGCTGATTAAGAGTCAGCTGCTCTACCAACTGAGCTAAGCATCCGGGATCACTATGACACGCGATCCCGGAGGGGTCAAGGGGGGGATGCGGGATACGCGATACGGGTTTCGGGATACGTGATGCGAAGATCGAAATCTCGTTATCCGTTATCGTCGCCCGTTATCGTCCACCGAAGAGGATGAAAGGAAAGAGAATGGAATCAGGGAAGTGGATACTTGAGCCGTGTGATGTGAAAGAGAAGAGTAACCACGGATTACACGGAAAACACGGATGTGGGAACCAAGAAAGCGGGAGTGTAATCGGCGCCGCTATTCCGATTCACGGCGTTTCATCGCCCGAACCTCTCTAAGAATACGAGCGTCATCCTGATGGCGCGGATCATCTATGGCACTCTTGATCTTCTCCAGAGAATCCAAATCAATCCAGTAAGCCGGAGCCCGGCCGTATGTGCCCTCAATGCGCCGAGCCCAAGCTTCCTCGAAAGACAGGGCGCCCACCTCAACCAGAAGATCAATGCGGTTCGGGGGTAAACCAAGCTGAACAATTTGATCGGGCTTATTGTGATCCATCAGGGCCGGGCTCCCGAACTCCGCCAAAGCCTGGTTGGCCGCCGTGATGTTTGAGTTCGATCCCTCTATCCACAGATCCATGTCCTTTGTAAAACGGGGCTTGGCGTGATAGATAAAAGCCAATCCACCCACAATGAGATACCTGACTTCGTATGCGTCCAGAAGGTTGAGCAGATCCTCAAAATCGGAAATAGCGTCCATCAGCGTGATTTCCGGGATGTTTCAATCTTGCGAAGATCCTCGTGCAAATGAACGAGAGCGGAAAGGCGGTCTTCCGGACTTTGAGACTGCCAGAAAGCCAGGTCCCACTGATCGGCCTCACTGAATGAAT
>SLKG01000157.1 GCA_007134735.1 Kiritimatiellia bacterium | reverse complement strand
GCGGGAGCTTCGCCCTCCACAGGAAAAAAGGTTATTCATTAATCTGGAGGGCGAAGCTCCTGCTGAGCCGGAATCCCCGCATGGCCTTTCCTGCCGCAACCCTGTTTCTCCCGGCAATTCTCCATGATGCCTCTTTCATCCGGCGCGATTTCTCCCTATAGTGCTGTCTTTCCATGAAACAGGAGGAATACAGGCAGGCGGATCGGGATCACCTCTGGCACCCGTACACCCGGCATTCGGCGGTCGAACAGGGCGATTTTCCCATGATCGTCCGGGGCGAAGGCCTTCACCTGTTCGATGCTGACGGTCGTCGCTATGTGGATGCCGTATCGTCGTGGTGGGCGTGCAGCCTGGGACATAATCATCCGCGCATCGTGCAAGCGATCCGGAAGCAGGCGACGGAACTTCAACACAGCATCCTCGGCAACCTGTCCCATCCGCGCGCCGTCGAATTGGCGTCGAAACTGGCCGCCCTGATGCCGGATCCGAATCGCCATGTCCTGTTCGGAAGCGACGGCGCCAGCGCGGTCGAAGCCGCACTGAAGATTGCGCTCCAGTACCATCACAATCTCGGGATAACCCACCGCACGAAATTCGCGTCTCTCGAAGAAGCATATCATGGCGACACCCTCGGCGCGGTGGGAGTCGGGTATCTCGAGGAATTCCATCGCCCCCTCAAAAACGCACTCTCTTCGGCCGTCCGGATCCCGCTTGCAGACGCTCGGAAAAACCGGGACCCCTCCACCCGCTTGAACGCGCATGCCGGCGATCTGGCCGCCGTTATCGTCGAACCGCTCTGCCTCGGCGCGGGAGGGATGCGCATGTACCCGCCCGAATACCTCGCCCGTCTAGCGGATTGGTGCCGGGCAAACGGGGTCTTGCTGATCGCGGATGAGATCGCCATGGGATTCGGCCGCACCGGCCGTATGTTCGCTTTTGAGCATGCGGGCATCGATCCGGACATCGTGTGCGTCGGCAAGGCGTTATCGGCCGGGTATCTCCCCATCAGCGCAACGATCGTGCGCGACGCGATATTCGATACCTTCGACGACATACCGGAAGACCGCACTTTCTACCACGGGCATACCTTTGCCGGTAACCCGATCGCGGCCGCGGCGGCACTGGAAGCCCTTCGGGTGTACGAGGAGGAAAACCTGGTGGCCTACGCAACGGAACAGGGTGCACGACTGAAAGAGTGGATGGAACCCCTTGCGAACGAACCATCTGTTCAGGACGTCCGTTGTCTCGGGCTGATCGGGGTTGTGGAATTGAAGCCCGACACATCCGGAGCCGACCAACCGCCGCGGGCGCGCCGTGTTCAACAGGCCATGCGCGAACGCGGTTACCTGATCCGCCCGCTCGGTCCCGTCCTCTACCTCATGCCACCGCTCAATATCGCGGAAACCGATCTCCGCGAAATGGTTTCGGCTTTGGCGGAATCCATCCGCGCCGGTTCGGATGCATAGACCCTCCACGCAATCATAGCCTCATACTGGAGGGTCACGCTTTTGCGTGACCTGGACGCGCGGAAGCGCGTCCCTCCAGTAAAGGCATGGATAATAGGTTACGCCGATATCCGCGTATTGCGAATTTCAACGCTTTCTGCCACATTTTGCCGCATGCATTTCATCTGGATAATCCCAACGGTCATCATCCTGGGCCTGGTCCTTTACAATGCCTTGGCCTGGCCGCCCGTAACCTTCTCCGCCGACCCGGTTTCGGATCACGTGTCCATCCTGATTCCGGCCCGCGACGAAGCCCAGAATCTCCCCGCCCTGTTCGAATCCCTGCGCGATCAGACAAACGTGGAGGAAATCCTGGTCTATGACGACCATTCAACCGATGGCACCCCCGATCTCGTAACGGAATGGTCGTCGCGCGATCCCCGCATTCGCCTGGTCAGCCCCCTGCCCCTCCCCGCGGATTGGGGCGGCAAGCCATTTGCCTGTCATACACTGGCCGAAAAAGCCGGATCAGAATGGTTGTTATTTCTGGATGCCGATGCCCGACTGAAGCCCAACGCCGTCGTGCGAATTCTGAACGACGCCCGGAAAAAAAACGTAACCCTGCTCGCGTGCTGGCCGGGCCTGATAGCCGAATCCATTTGGGAAAAGATGTTTATGCCCATGTTGAATTTCAGCGTGTTCACCCTGTTTCCCGCGCCTTTGTCGCTGGAACGGCAGCAACCCTCCCTCGGGCTTGCCCACGGCGCCTGCCTTCTGTTGCGCCGAGAGGACTACCTGGCGATCGGCGGTCACTCGCGCGTTCGGAAGGAATTGTTCGAAGACACTATCCTGGCACGGGTCTGGCGCGAATCCGGGCGACCTGGCATCTGCCTCGACGGGCAGGACGTGATTCAGACGCGTATGTACGATTCCCTGCCCGGCATCTGGCAGGGATTCGAGAAAATTTTTTATCCCGCGTTTCGGAGTGATCGGAATTTCTGGTTCTTTCTACTCTTTCATCTTCTTCTCTTTCTTCTTCCGTTCCTCCTCGTTCCGGTCTTGATCGTCGTCCGGCAACCTTTTCTCCCCTGGCTGGCGTGCGCGTTGATGGTGCTGTCGATGCGGCTGGCCCTGGCGTTTCGATTTCGCCAGTCGCTTTGGCCGATCCTGTTTCATCCTGTCGCGGAAGCGACCCTGCTGGTACTGGGATGCTCCTCCCGCCATCGCTATCGTTCCGGGCGCGGCGTCACATGGAAAGGCCGCGCCTATTCCAGGGAAGCCTCATGAACTCCGCGCACCACGATAAAAAAGCCGTCGTCATCGGTGCGGGCCTCGGAGGACTGGCCACCGCATGCCGATTGGCGCATCGCGGATGGTCGGTCACGGTGCTGGAACGGGCCTCGCAACCCGGCGGCAAAATGAACCGGCTGAAACGCGACGGATTCACCTTCGATACGGGACCTTCCCTGATCACCATGCCGTGGGTGTTTGAATCCTTTTTCCGGGACGTCGGATGCGAACTGCGTGATCACATTGAACTCATGCCGGTCCACCCGCTTGCGCGGTATTATTTCGAAGACACCGCCCCGTTCGATTACTAGACCCAATTGCCCGAATGGCTCGATACGGTTGAAGAGATCGAACCGAACGGTGCGGAACACTTTCTGCGCTTCATGACG
>SLKG01000128.1 GCA_007134735.1 Kiritimatiellia bacterium | reverse complement strand
TGAAGCTCCTGCTGAGCCGTGATCAGGACAGGGCGTATGAATAGATCCCGCCTCGGCGGACACCGAAGTAGAGCGCACCTTACACTTAGGGGTAAAAACCTCGCCCTCCATTCTCAACACAACGGCGATTGATCAATCTGGAGGGCGAAGCTCCTGCTGAGCCGTGATCAGGACAGGGCGTATGAGGAGATCCCCGGCTCGGCGGACACCCGGCCCTCTATACATGAAAAGACGTAAGGGCTTTGCTTGCGGAGCCCGATGGTGGTTCATGCGGTTGTTGTGGATTCCGGGCTTAGCAAGCGAAGACCCTACATGTCTTCAATGCGTTGAATTTCGGTGTAACGAGTACCGGTATGGACGTATTGCCCGGGGGGGCAAGAGACGCCCGGAGGGAAGGGACCGCTACACCAATCGGTAGGGTCCCGTCCCCCGGGACCCATGCCGAGCATCGGCTCGGCATGGCGCCCAGATCACTGAATCGTGATACTAACCGGCAATTGATCGAAACGCACTCTGTCGTCCACGATGGTCGCCGGTTCATCATTCACCGTGATATCCTTCGCGCGCCACTCATCCAAAAGCGGCAGGGCAAACCCATTGGGCGGTTGCGCGTTCCCAGAAGCGACGAACCGGATGGCGTTCCCTTCCTGTCGCATGCGGAAGTCGAGGTCACCGAATTGTGTGGGCATGTTTTCCACTCGAACGCCTTCCTCAAGCCAGGCCGGGTCCACACCGGCGGCCAGAACCAGGCTGTTGTGCTCGACATAGGAGAACATGGAAAGGACCGCGTTGATATAATCGGACCCGCACCAGGTGTGCGGCATATCTCCGATATAGGAAGGCGCGCGCGGCCGTTCGTGGACCACTTCGGCCAGATGATTCCAGTTGCGCGGCCGCATGGAATCCTCCATGAAGTGACGCAATACGGCCAGGGCGCGGTCCCGCTGACCAAAGCGGATAAAGACATCGGCATTTCGGGCCTCATAGGGGGTAAACGTGTCAGGAATACCGGCATGCCGCCTGGAGACCCGCTGCCAATAACGATCAAACGTGTTTCTCAGGATGTCTTGCGGAAGATGTTCCGCTTCTTCACATACCATGACCGCCACGGAGGTGGAGGTGGGATCTTCGTCACCCAGATCCGCGGATCCGGGGATATAGCGAAGATTGTCACGTTTAATAACCGCGTTGATCGAATCTATCAGGTGCTTGCGCAACTGAGCCTCTTCCTCGCGCATCCACTTCGCGGATTCGGTATCGCCCATCTCTTCAGCCAGGTAGGCCCCGTCTTTCCACCCCAGGAGCATGAAGAAATTGTCCCAGTAGCTATGCTGGGCCGGGAAATAGCCCTCATGACTGTTGGAGTGGGGGAGGATGCCCCAGAATACGGTATTGCGGTATTGATCCGTAAGACGGCGCTTTCGAATTTCCTGGCCATACTCGAGTGCGCGAATAATTTCCGGATAGACCGAGCGGAGAAGCTCCTTGTCACCCGTGAAATCATAATATTGCCGGACGATATGAACATACTGTCCCTGGCTGTCGAATTCGTGTCCCTCTCCGCCGTCCATATCCGGGTTGTATCCAATCGGACGGCCGTCTTCTGTGATGATATACGGTACCCAGCCGTCTTCATTTATCAATTCCGTGTATCGCTCGATGAACTCCCTGACCGGCGCCGTGTGTCCCAGGCGAAGCGTCGCTACGCCGGTTAACGCACCGTCACGAATCCAGGAGTGATTGTAGTTTCGCGTACCGGGTTTGAAGAAGGGCGGATCATAGTTGATCAGCACGTACCCGAGATTGCTCATTATGGTCTCAATCAATCGCGTTTCCGGGATATCAATCACCACGCGGTCGAGTAATTCCTTCCACATCTCGCGGCTGTCTATCCATGCTCTATCAAACGTGGAGGAAGGATCGGTAAACCAACCTTGTCTCACGGTATCGGTTTCATGAAGGGGATAAATCGCGACTACATCGCGATATTCACCGGCCGGAATCTCGAGGTTATACCAGAGTCCTATGCCAACTCTACCCTCCGGATCCGATGCCGTTGTTTCTTTCGGAACAATGTTCTGAACAAGGTAGTCATTAATCTCCCCGTCATGCAGTGTGGAGGCGCCCATATGGTCGGGGAGGAGGGGAAGAAGAACGGCGTTTTGATGGTTGATGCGGACGATCGCTGAATCAGCCCGGGCAAGGCATTCGGCGTCTTCAATGCGACTCATACCGCCGTGTTGCCAAATGGGATTAAGCTGTACGGGCCGGATTGCGAGTACCAGTTCGGCTTCCAGCGGCTCATTTCCCTTATTCGCGAGGCGATAGCGGACGGCGGTGAAAGCCGCGCCGGGTTCGCCGAACGGTACGGCGGCAATGTTCATGCCCCATCCGGAAGCCTGCCAATCCACAGAGGGGAGGGGGATGTAATTATCCTCCAGGTTTTGGGACAACTCCACTTCCGCCCATGTGAACAATTCCCCGTCAGATCGGACAAACGGTTGCACGGAAAAACCGTTCTTGTAGGGTTCAAAAAGGCCGGTTTCCCCAATAAGGCTTTCCTGGTCGTCTTCCGGCAGACCGAGCGCGGTCCAGAATTCCTGCTCGCGGATCAACCACATGGGATATCGACCCGGTTCCGCATTGCGTGCCCGTGCCTGGTATTCACGGAGCGGAGTGGCTTCCGCATCCCGGTCTTTCAACTCGATATGAGCGAGCTCGTAGCCGGCGCCCTCATTGCTCGTATGGCAAACGACACGCAGATAGCGCGCGTCAACGGCGGGGAAATAGATGTGATCAGTGCCGCCGCTTCCGATGTTTTCGCGGTATACGGTCTCCCAGGTCTCGCGGTCGCTCGACCAATCAATCGAATATTGAACCGCGTAATTATCGCCCCAACCGATAACTATTCCGCCCAGTCCCATGACATGGGGAAATTGAAGTTCCACCCATTGTTCTCCGTCCTCGGCGGACTTCCAGTGTGTATCCCTCCTGCCATCGATCGAATGGGAAGGCTCATGTCCTTCGACCTGGGAACTGGCCACCGCTTGGACTTGGTCGCTTTTCCCCATGAATTCGATGTTCCATATCGAATTACCCCATCCCGTGCCACGTTGACGGCAGACGATACGGATAAACCTTGTCTCAACGGGCTCGAACAGCAGAATATCGGTCTGTCCGTCTCCCTCCATGACCGAATAAATGGTACGCCACTCACGTTCGTCATCCGACACGGCAATGTCATACATTTCAGAAAACGCGGTTTCCCACAAAATCCGCATCCCCGTCAGCGTGGTCGGCTCCTCAAATTCGACTTGTAGCCATTCATCATCCCGGAACTCACTGCTCCATCGGGTGGTCAGATCGCCGTCGATGGCGTAGCGGGGGGCAAAATCACCGGCGCCCGATGATGCGGTAGCGGTCATGCGGGGCGGTTCGGAGACATTGAACCGTACCTCGTAGAAGGAAAAGCCCCATTCCGTGGCGCGTCGACCGCCTTCGATTCGCACATAACGCGTCGGCTGCGGATCAAAGAGAATGGTCGCGACTCCGGGTTTTCCCGAACGTTCGTCATGTACGACCGTCCACGTCTCACCGTCGGAAGATAATTTGACACGGTAGGTGGCCGCATAGGCATCTTCCCAGTGAATTTCAATATTTCTCAATAAGTGTTCCTGTCCAAAATCCACTTGCCACCATTCGTCGTTGCTGAAATCACTTGACCATCGCGTGGTCGAGTCATGATCAATCGCCATTTCCGGACGATATCCGCTCTCCACCGATGAAGCCGTGGCAATCCACGAGCCGTCGTTGATCAATGGCTCCGCAACGGTAATCTCTTCAAGCTTCTTCTCGGGGTCATCCCCCGGTATTACTGCTTCTTGCATAAGTTCTTCCGGTTGAGCATAATCCGCGACATCGCGAGCGTCCTCTTCCGGGGCGCATCCGGCCATCCAGACGATACAACCGCTCACCAGGAGCAAAAGTGTAGTTCTCAGCATATACATATTCTTCATGAAATTCTCCTCGGGGTTGGATATGTGACTCGTGGCAGTTTTGACTACATTGCGGATTTTCTGTTCGATTGGCAAGAGAGAAAGTTGAACAGAGAGAGTAGAGCCACATTCGATAATTCCGGTTCAGGAATTTTGGGAGGGGCGAAGGTAAGATTTCGAAATCAGGCGCGGGTTGGGGATCCCGGTCCGCGAGGACGCGGATCATCCTGAAGAGGTGTCGTACACCTTACGGGTCTAAGCGGACATCAATTGAGAAAAACCCCGGCGCGTCGATCGCGTCATCCAGTCGATAACGGGCCGTATGACCGTTTATGATAACGTCTTCCTGGTCCGCGATCTCCTCAAAAACATCCAGATTGGACAGGACATCCGTATAGAACAAGCGATACATGCGGCCCGAAACCGCGGGCCATTCAATAAATATGGAACCGTTCTTGTCCCGGAAGATATCATACATCAAAAATACGGATTCATGGTCCAAGGGGTTTGTTCCTGCGATCCATTCCTCGTAGTCGGTAAATCCGCTACCGTCGCTATCCGCCAAGTTGGGATACGATACCTGTCCCCATGCGCCGAACTGGACCTCGTCCCCATCCGGGATCCCGTCTCCATCCGTATCCGGGTTTTCAGGATCCGTTCCCCAGACAACCTCCTGGCGATCGGACAATCCGTCGCCGTCACGGTCCAATCCGAAACTGTCGGGCGGCGTGTCTCCGATATAGAAGCAATCCAGATTCACGGGGGTCCCGGTGTCCGGCGCAACCAGTCTCACGGTCTGCGGACCGGCTTCCAGCGGTCCGATCCGCACCGCGACACGATCGAAGTCGCTCGCGCGACCTCCCCAGCCTCCTGTAGGGGGACAGGTAAGAAAAGCCCGCAACGAATCGTTCACGTAGAGTTCGACGATACGGCCTCCGGGATGATATTCCATGTCAATGGCATACCACAGATGAAACCATGCGTTCATATGCGCATCGATCACCACGTTGGAATAGACGGCGTAGGAGCCGTCCGGTATGCCCCATCCCGCGCCCAGCACTTCGCCTCCCGAGGCGCCGGGCTTGTAATCCCCGCCCTCGCTTCCGGATTGGTCATCAAAATGTTCGCATTCTCGGAACCCGGCCCGTTCACTCAATAAGGGCCGCTGACCCGGCAGAAATGCGATATCCGCAAGTTCCACTTCGCTGCCGGTCTCATGCAGGAAGGAGAGGTTGTCCAGCGCGGTGACATCCACACCGAGAAACTCATTCAGGGGAATGATCACCCGGTTCCAGTCAGTTTCGATCACGCCGCCCGGCATGAAATAGCCCGGATCCATGCGAAATTCATTCAAGGCGTTATCTTTTAATCCCACCTGAATATTCTCGCCGCCTTCGGCGCCGCGGATATAAAAACTCAACAGGGCAAAATCACCCGCGTCCCCGTCGGCAAGGTCGATGAAGTGGCCTGAATCGGAAGAGGAAACGAAGGAACGGCGCACCCATTGAAGCCCGCCGCCCGGCCCGTTCGTGTACACGAATCCGAACCATTCTTCACCCGGGCCGCCCCAATATCCATCGTTCCGTCCACCGAAAATGTTCGGATTGGTTCCGTTGTTCCAATCGAGGTCGAGCTTGCCGCCCATCACGATTTTCTCGCTCGAAAATTCACTCCAATTCTGGGGTTGACTATTGTCGAAGGCCTGGATGGCATAGCGGACTTCTTCACCGGGCGGCACGACATGCGTGGTGTCTTCCCATACTTCGACATGCCGTGGAATGAGCGTGGTCGTCACTCGTTCGAAACCGCTGATGGCGTCGAACCGCCGCCAGACATGATAACCCACCACATCGCGCTCCGTGGCGGTTTTGTCCCACCGCACGCGCGCATGGGGGCCCGCCATGGCGGCGCCGACGGAATTGGTGGGGCGGGCCGGCTCAAGCGTGTCCGGTGTGAATGCCAGATGGTCCACGTACAGTTCGCCGCCTTCAGGATTCGTAAACGCAAACGACACCAATCGCAGACTGCCCGGCCAGACGTCATTGGTAAGGTTGCCCGTCATGCAGAAGGTTTCTAGAGGGATCTTCACCTCGGTCCAGTTCGTGGGCATGACGCCGCCGGTATGGTGTCGCAAATCCGTTTTGTTTTCCACGCCCAGCGTGTCTTTGAGGCCGATATCGATGCGCTCCTCGCCGGTCCCGCCCCGAACCCAGAATGAGAGCAATGCATGAGATCGTTGATCTTGATGTTCCTGAATGTCAATCCAGCCGCCTTCGTTGGCGTTGTCGGCCTCGATCCGGACGGCCTTTCCGCCGACGTATTCGTTGATGGTCTCCACATCCACGTATTCGATGGTCACCGGCGTGTCATCATTATGCCAACTGCCCAGTCCGCCGCCGAACGCGTTCGAACCGTCATCGAAGTCGGCGACACTGATCCGTTCGCTTGGACCGAACCCGACGGTATACATCCCGTCAGCGATGGACGGGTTCTGCATGAACCAGCGCCAGACGGAGCCGAGCTTGTAGTTGTCCAGCATCAGGACGTTCGGCCCGTAATCGATCGCGGCGTTGACGGTGGCGTACCAGTTGGTGACGGAGGAATCCTCGTGATACCTCCAGGGTTTTCCGGTGTTGAAGCAGTTCAGGAACCCATAGGTGTTGCTCCAGATCGGGCGCTCGCCCGCGTTGGGGTTCCAACCCTTGATGTAGTATTCCTCGAGGATGTGCTTCATCGCCGCCATGGTTTCGGTCGGGGCATAAATCATGCAGGGGGGTAGGGCGAACGGGGTGATGGACCCGCTGTCGGAAGCTCTCTCGACGGACCAGCCCAGCAGTTCCCACGGCGCCATTTGGCGATAGCCCGTGGAGGAAATGGCGGCCGTCCAGCCCCAGACGTTGGGCCCCAGCATGTCGTACTTGGCCGGGTCCTCCGAATGCAATTCCATGGCGCGCTGTCGTTGATAGAGAACACTGTCTCGCGCGACATCGGAGTGGTTAAAGCCGTCATCATCGACTCGGAATCGAAAATCGATCCAGGCGTGCGGGTACTGCCAGAAATAGAGCTGGAGTTCGCGGGGCCAAGGGGGCCAGTACTCGTTCCACATGTTGCGGGCCTCGTGACCCTTCTTGAAGGCCGGGGCTTCGGCGCTTTGGATCACCGCAAGGAGATTTTCGCTATAACCGAAGTTATAATCGCTGTTCGGCCGTCCCGACCAGGTGGTTTCCTCGTACAACTGGTGAGCGAGGACGCCGGCTTCGGTTCCCCCGAAATATTCCGAGACGAAGATACAGCCGGCGATGAAGAGTGAGTGATCAAGCAGGGAAAGAGCGCCTTCGGGGCTTCCGTAGGGTTCCCAGGCCGGTAATCCCGAATCCAGGTAGTACCAATGATAGGTCCACCCGTTCTCACGTTTCAGCACCTCCGGATTTTCCGAAAGCTCGCCGTGAAATCCGCGCAGGATATGCAGGATCCGGTCATAGGCTTCGGCGCCCGACAGCCAGCCGCGGTAATGTCCGATGCACAGCGCGGTAAGTTCGAAGCCGATACCGGCGACGCTTGACCAAACCGTGGCTTTGCCTCCTGTGTAGTGGGCATTGTCGGACAGGAGGTCGTAGGGGCCGTAGTGTTCGTTCAAGAAGAAATCGAGACTGGTGCGCTGGATGGAATCCAGAAAATGCCACTCGTTCGTATCCCAGGCCGCGGCCGTAAACGGGCAAAAAACCGCTATTGCGATGACCGCGTAAACGGCGGCCCGCACGCTCCATACGCAAGATTGAGCCCCTGATGGTCCCATCTATAAGAGAGTACCCGGAAACGGGGGAAAGTAAACATGGTTGGGGAGGTGCGGAGGGGTATTGTAGGAAGCGCGCTTGCGCGCGAGGCACTGGGCAGGAGCACGGAAAAACAGTGTCCGGGACCGTCAGGGTGGGCGAGCCGCCTGACCTGCTTTGTCCCGATCGGAGGGAATGTGCGATTTCGTCCCTACCGGTACACATCATTATGCGAACCGACGTCCACGGGAATAATGGTTTTTCCCTTGATCAGAAATTCCATGGTGATGCGGTACGAAAGATTAATGGATACCGAATAGATATCCCGAAACGGCCCCTTTAGTTTGTGCAGGCGCAGAGAGGGATGAAACGGATTCAGTTCCAGTAATTCCATGGTTTTTCGGTACTGATTCTTGAGATCCGGATGACGGCGCAGAAACCGGATCGCCCGACGGGTATAACTTTCCGTGAAGACCAGCTTAAAGTTCATGTTCAAGCCGCCTGATATGGGCCTTCACGGATCGATCTGTAATTCGTCCAGCCTTGTAATCCGCGCGCGCCTCGCGAACAGCCTGACGTAACTCGGTCTCGCGAAATCGGTTGTATGCCTCCAGCGTCATGACCACATAACGCCCCTCGCCCCGAACGGTGATAATGGCCTCTTCGTGTTCCTTGAGGACAGGATCCAGAGCGCCTACCCCCTGACGCTTGATCTCTCCGGCTGTAATCGTGCTCATAAGAATGCTCCATTTAGTACTTATAATAGTACTCTTGCAAGTGCCCCGCGTCAACCCGCTTCGCGCGTGATCAGAATTCGGACGAATCTGGGTTTCTTCCCGTCCTCAACGGCTCAGCAGGCCCCGAAGTAGAGCGCCGCGCACACTTCGGGGTAAAAGCTTCGCCCTCCATATCAGGGAATAGCCGTTGTGAGCAAAATGGAGGGCGAGGCTTCCGCCGAGCCGGGATCTATTCAGGCGCCTTATCTGTATCACGGCTCAGCAGGAGCTTCGCCCTCCATATTGGGGAATAGCCGTTGCGAGCAAAATGGAGGGCGAGGCTTCCGCCGAGCCGGGGTCCATTCAGACGCCCTATCCATTTCATGGCTCTTTGGCATGTTATGAGACAGTCTGTTCCGTGTCCCTCCACAGACCGCCTCAGGACCCATTCGTGCCCTTCTTTACCTCATCCCGCAAGCCGGCCACCGCGTCATGCAGGGCATGGGCAATGCGTTGATGCGGAGAATCTCCATCCCCCTTCTTTTCCAGTTCGTCGGGCATCAGCGGTTTTCCGATGTGTACCGTGATCCGCCCCGGCCGCGGAAAACGTCGGCCGAGCGGCAACGCCTCGTACGTGCCTTCGATGTACACCGGAACAACGGGAACATCGGAGTATTCCTTCAGGATCAGGCCGAGTCCGGCCCGGAAAGGCAAAAGCTTCCCTTCCGGCGAACGCTGGCCTTCGGGGAACCAGATGACGGAGTGACCCCGTTTGAGCAGTGCCGCCCCGAAGGCGAGGCTCGCGATCGGTCCGCGACGGGGATCGATTGGAAATACCTGACCGAGTCGGCTCAAGGTCCGCCAGAATGGGTTCTTGAACACCGCGTCGGTCAATCCCGCCCAATAGAAGGAATCAATCAAGGGCCGTTTAAGGGTGCTGATCAGTGCGGAAGGATCCAAATAACTGGCATGGTTCGGGGTCAGCACATAGGGCGATTTATCCGGAAGATTCTCCCGGCCCCGCAACTCGACCCGAAACATGAGCCGCATGAACGCCTGATGAGGCCAATGTATGATGTATCCGATCACTTTAAGAATCAAAGGCCGGGGTTGAATCCAGCGTTTCTCCTTATCGCCCAGCACGGATTCGGGATCACGGATAGCCTCCCGCGTATCCACGCCGCCGGCGTCCTGTCCGGACGCATCCACCGCCGCCTCGAGCAGATCGTGCACGGTCTCGGCTTTCTCCATGACCGCATCGCCGAATTGAAGCCCGGTTTTAGCCTCAATGGCCGTGGACAACTCGACCCATTCCATGGAGTCGATACCCAAATCCGTTTCCAGACGGGTTTCGGGCTCGAGGCGATGATCGGAGTAGCGCTTGGCCAGCAATTCCCACAGGGCGTGTGCCTTGTCGTTGTCGAGGAGGCTCTGGTCGTCGGACGACATATCGTCGATGTCGATCGGACCCTTTTGGTCGCGGTCCTCTTCGTCGGCGTCGTACAGTTCCTCCAATTTGTGACGGCGTATTTTTCCGAGCCGGGTGCGCGGCAGTTCGCGGCGGGAAATTTTGAAATCGAACAGGCGCTGATAGGAAGGAATCTCGCTTCGGATTCGTTTCAAGGCGTCCTTGACTCGATCCCGTGCTTCCTCCTCTTCAATATTTTGACCGGGCACGATGACCGCCACCAGCTTGCCTTCTTTCTGGAGGATCCCGATTTCCTCGATTTCCTCACAGGCACTCTCATACGTTTCCTCGAGTTTGTCGGGAGAAATATTTTCACCGCCCTCCAGCACCAGCATGGTGGAGACCCGGCCTTCCAGGTGCAGGAATTCGTCCTCATCGAACCAACCCATATCCCCGGTACGGTACCAGCCGTCAGAAAACGCTTCTTTCGTTTCTTCCTCGAGGTTGTGATAGCCCTTGAACACTCCGGGCCCGCGCGCCATTACTTCGCCGGTTTCCCGTCCGGTATCGTTCGTTTTCTTTTGTTCCTCGTCATCGTCTTTCCCCGGAACGACAGAAGGATCGACCCTTAATTCCGTGTCGGGGACGGCGCGGCCGACCGTGTCGAGCTTCCGGTCGCCCGGCCGCAGGATGGTGAGCAAAGGAGAAGTTTCGGTCAGGCCGTAGCCGACGGCCAGGTCCCATCCCAGCGCTTCGATCTGTTCCGCCACGCGCGGGTCCAACGGCGATCCACCGGATGCCATTAGCCGCAGTTTCCCGCCCATCTTCCGGTGCAGGGAACCGAAGAGCACGCGGCCCAGCCGCCAGCCGAAACGGTTGTTGGTTGCCCGGCTGATACCCAGGGCCGACCGGAAGAACCAGCGCATCAGGAATCCGCCGCCTTCCGCCTTGTTCCGGATGCCGTCCACCAGGGCCCGGAGCAGTCGGGGCACCCCCAGCACGATGGAGGCTTCGCGTTCGCGAATGGCGCGCGCCAACTGGGGTCCGGTCAGGGCGGACGGAATGATGATGGAGATTCCGAGATGCAATGGGGCCAATAATCCGATGACGAAGGGGTACACATGATGCAGGGGCAGGGGTAGCAGCAAACGATCGTCCGGCCGAATCAGGTCCCTCTTTCGAACGACGTCAAACTGGTAAGCGATGTTGCTTCGGGAAAGCGGCACGCCCTTGGGCGGACCCGTCGTGCCGGATGTGTAAAACAGGACCGCACGCTGTTCGGCGTCGCCTTCCTCGGCATCCGCCTTTTCTTTGGCCAACAGGCTGCGCCAGGAATCGTCTCCGTCCTCCTTGTCCAGTCGCAGAATATCGGGCTTGTCAGGGGTCTTGAGCTTGTTGAGGCGGCGCGCGCCGCGTTCGTCCGTAAAGATCCATTTGGGCTTGGCGTCTTTCAGGATGTGAATGAGGGCCTCGTCGCCCATTTGCGCATCGATCGGCGACACCGTGGCGCCGGCCCGGAATATGCCAAACGTCACCGCCACGTATTCGGGAGTAGGTAATGCAAGCAGGGCGACAGTATCCTCCGCCTCGATTCCCGCTTTCTTGAAACCGGCAGCCAAACGGCCGGCCGCTTCATCCAGATCTCCATAGGACCAGCACCGGATATCCTCGGACTCAAAGGCAAAAATGGCGGGTTGTTCTTCTGTTCCGGCTGGTTTGGAGAGAGCGTAATTTCGTTTTTCGGTGTCTGACCCTGTTGTCGAGGCGGATTTATTCATTTTATCCTCCCTTGTTTGCCCTTGTTAGACACTATATGAATGTCGAGCGGGGAGTCAAATGCAGCGACGGAGAAAGATCGGAAGAGTGAATGGAGAGATGGGTTGAGGCATACCGGATCGATAGGCCCCGGCGGTCGCAGCGCGACCGCCCTACCTTCCCGCAGTGGCTTTGAACCGGTAGGGCGGGGCCGCCTTGTCACGGCGTAGCTTCCGAGCGAAGCCGGACGGACCCGCCGGAGCATGAGTTGAAAATGGGAGGGAATCTTCCGTTATCCGTGACAACGGGGATCAATCGAGCCGGAGGGCGAGGCTCCCGCTGAGCCGGGGTTTATTCAGGCGCCTTATCTGTATCACGGCTCAGCAGGCCCCGAAGTAGAGCGCCGCGCACACTTCGGGGTAAAAGCTTCGCCCTCCATAT
>SLKG01000093.1 GCA_007134735.1 Kiritimatiellia bacterium | reverse complement strand
TGGCCAGCCATATATCCGGTTCCGTTGGGGCCATCATCGAAGACGGGATATCGGGCCATCTGGTTCCGATCGGCGACGTCCGGGAATTCGCTCGTCGTTTCGAAATGCTGCATGGGAACCGCCGGCAATTGGCTTTGATGCGACAAGCCGCCCTGGATAGAGTAAACTCCAAATTTACGGTGGAGGCCATGGCCGCTTCCTATGCGAACGTATTCCGAACCGCCATCAAGCGCCCCGACCATGCGGAGCGCCGCCCTTGTACCCGCGTGGCCGTTCCGCATGTGTTCCGAAGACGCTTGCGCAGCCGGCTTCCTCTTCGGGTAAAGCAATTCATGAGAAAATGGATGGCGCGACGGGGAGACATCGGATAACAAAGGACATTCCAATGCCTAAACGTATTTCTGCTCCATGGTTGGTTTTGAATCGTGCCTTTCGAAGGGTCCTGCCGAGGAACGGGTACCTGGCGCTGGCACGATGGGGATGCGCCCTGGTTTCGCCCGAACGGATGCCCGTCAGCGCCATACGATGGGATCGCTCGCGCAACCTGTATGTCGTGGAACACGGCGGCGAGCGCCTCTATTTTCCCCGGGTAAAACGGCTGGAAAGGTTTCTGTGGCCGGACGCCATTCACGCATGCCGGCATCGCATTTTCCGGAAATACCTTCCGCCCGATATTCCATTGCGGCGGGACGACCGGGTGCTGGATGCCGGGGCCAATATCGGTGAATTCACCCTGGCGGTGGCGGAACGGGTTCACCACGTGTTCAGTATCGAACCGGATCCGCATGCTTATGAGTGCCTGCGACTGAATACGGAGCATAAAACAAATGTAACCATTTTCAACACGCTGCTGTCGGATGAAAACCGGGAAAAGGAATTCTTCATTGCCACCGACCGCGCGGATTCATCGCTCATCCGGCCGAAACGCTATTCTAAAACGGTGACCATGCCGGCAAAGACCCTGGACACCCTGCTCGCGGAGGCCGGAATTGAACGGGTTGATATCGTAAAGCTGGACGCCGAAGGAGCGGAACCGGAAGTTTTGAAGGGGGCGGCCAACCTGTTGCGCCGGGTGCGACTCGCATCCATAGATTGCGGGGCCGAGCGGAGCGGTCTGTCAACCCGGGATGACGTACGCCCCCTGTTGGAGGACGCCGGTCTGCGCGTATGCGAATATGGAACGCAACTGGTCGGCACACGGAATGGTTTTTCAAGGGCATGTTGATGCGCCGCAACACGAGCGCCGAAACGGCCCACCATATTGAGGCGGCATGACCATACGCACATATCGTCAAATGGGAATCCGGATGGCACCGCGGGGAGATCTTGCATGAAGCCGGCTTCTACACAACCGCGCATCGCCCTGGCTCATCCGAGGCTGTCCCGCGGCGGATCCGAAGGCGCCCTGATGTGGGCCGTGGACGCGCTGTGGCCGGAGTACCGCGTGACGATTATCACCACCGGCGAGGCGGACCTGGGCGCATTGAACGCGTATTACGGAACCGCGGCGCCTCCGGACCGCGTCCACGTGGACCGGGCGCCGATGCCGGCCGTCCTGGCGCGTTCTTCCCGGGCCGCGGCGTTGCGCGGATTCCGGCACCAGCGGTACTGTCGGAAAACGGCCGCGCAATACGACGTGCTGTTCAGCGCCTACAACATCTGCGATTTCGGACGGCCCGCCATCCAGCGCGTGGCGGACTTTTCCTGGGATCCGGACGTACGCGTACACACGGATCCGGCCGGAACCGGAAGCCGTCATGGCTTTCACGAGCGCAACGTTCTGAACCGGCTGTATCTCGGCGTGTGCCGCATGATCTCCCCTCCGTCGGGACGGGACCTGTTTGCGGAGGACCTGTTCATCGCCAATTCCCGGTGGACGGCATCCGTGTTGAAGGAGAAATACCGGGCCGCCCACGTGCGCATGATTTACCCGCCCGTGTACGGCGGGTATCCGGACGTACCGTGGACGGAGCGCGTCCCGGATTTCGTCTGCCTGGGCCGGATCTCGCGCGAAAAACGTATCGACACGATGATCGATATCCTGGCGCGCGTCCGGCAAAAAGGTCATTCCATCCAATTCCACATCATCGGCGAAGCGGACGGTTCGTCCTACGCGCGGGAAATCGAGGCGTTGGCCCGGAAACATGCGGATTGGGTTCACCTGTCCGGGGAACAACACGGCGAGAACAAACGGCGCCTCCTGACCTCCAACCGGTATGCCCTGCATGCCTGTCCGTTTGAGGGATTCGGCATCGCCGTGGCGGAAATGGCCCGTGCGGGATGCCTGCCGTTTGTGCCGGCAACCGGAGGTGTGCCCGAAATCGTAGATCACGAGACGAACCTGTGCTGGACCACGCCGGACGAAGCGGCCCACAAAATCGACACGGTGCTGAAATCCGAACCGCTCCAGGAAACCCTGCGCCGCCGCGTCAGGCAAACCGCTCAACGCTTTCATACGCACGCCTATCAGCAAGCCATACGGGATGCCGTGACAGAAATGCAGGAGTCCGGCAAAATGCCGGATTCGTAGAGGATATATGTTTTATGAACATCGCCACCGATAGCGTGAATATCCGGGACGACTTTGTTGAGAAGAGCGTTCCGCCCGAAACATGCGCACTGGAGGTGGCCCGGTACCAGGCCGCGCGGAAGGTCAGCCTGGACCACGGCGGATTCGACGTACCCGAAGTCCTGGATTGGGATGAGCGGACGGGACGGATCACGCTGGAACGGTTCCGGGAAATCCGGGCACTGCGCGACTGGCTGAAGCGCGGAAAGAACGACCGTACGGCGTTGTACCAGGCCGGCCGTGCGCTGGGATGCCTGCACAAACATATGCGGGTACCCGATACCTACGCAACGCTGGACCGGGTCAAGGCAAACAGCCCGGACGAAGTCTATGAGCCCGTTGTCTTGCACGGCGATTATTCCGCCATGAACGTGTGCTGGTCGGTGGAAAGAAACCGGATTGTCGTGCTGGACTGGGGGCCCGTTCTGTCGGACGGGGTAAAAACCCTCGGCCCACGATATTACGATCTCGGTTTGTTTGTCGCGTCCCTGATCCGGGTGTGGCCCTGGTGGGTGGCGGTACGCCGTTTTGCCTGTCGGACCGATCTCTTCATCCGGGGCTACACGGAGGTTTCAGAAGCCGTGGATTGGGGATTGTTGCGATCCTATGTGCTTCGCTTCACCGGTGGATACGCGCGGCGGCGTCTGCAGGCCGCCGCTCGACAGCCGACCCCCGCGGCCATCCGACACGCCGTACTGCACGGAACAAGCCATGCCGGGGCCCTCGTGATGACCGGATCCTGGAAGAACAGGAAGACCGTCGCGCGGAAACAGGTTGAAACGCAAGGATAACGGGTTCATGCGCATCGCCTTCATAACACCGACCCGGGATCGCCCGGAACCGCTTAGCCGCATGCTGAAGAGTTTGGCCGCGCAATCCCGTCGGCCGGATCAGGTTATTGTGGTGGATGCGGGCAACCGGACCGTCCGGGATCGCGTGGTGCCGGTTAACGGTCTGGACATGCATTATCTTCGCTGGACCGGCGCCCCGTCCTCATCTTCACAACGCAACGCCGGGCTCGACCTGTTGAAACGGGAGATTGATCTGGTTTGTTTCTTCGATGACGACCAGGAATTGCATCACGACGCGCTGGAAAAAATGCTGCAATTCTGGCAAACCGCCCCCCCCGATATCGGCGCGGCCAGCTTCAACGAGGCGACCTATCAGGACAAGCGCACGTTGATCTGGAGAAAACTGGGCTTGGGTTCGCGGCTGGGATTATACCCCGGAAAACCCGGCCGAGTGGCCCCATCCGGCTGGCATTCCCTGTACGGGAAAGCGGACCGGAACCGGGAATGCCAATGGTTGAGCAGCAAGGCTTTGGTCCTGCGGCGGAACCTGCTCGATACATACCGTTTCGATCCCTTTTTCGAAGGATACAGTTACCTGGAGGATCTGGATTTTACGTACGCAATCAGCCGTCACCACAAGCTGGTGATCGTGGCCGACGCGCAATTCGACCATGATCAACCACCCCGCGGACCGGACTTCAACTGGCGCGATTTCGGCCGGATGGAAGTTCGCAATCGTTTATACTTCGTGCGCAAGCACGGCCTATCCGTTCCGCGCTGTTATTTCGGCCTGCTGATCCGTCTCGGCATGACGCTGGGGGAGGCCCTCTTCAGACTTGATCGGAGCGCTTGGAGCCGCGCCATGGGGAACGCCGAAGAATTTACCGCAAAGAAAGAATAAGTATGGACATGAAACAAGAAGGCATCTTCCCTCTATTACGCCGGCAATTAAATAGTGGCAGGTTCAGCCCGTCTTGGCGAAGCATCCGGTAGATCATATTCCCTGTGCAGGATCCTCTTCAAAATCGCGCGACGAGGGCGTTCCGCCGCAGGCGGACAGGCAGCGGCTCCATATTCCGCGTTGTTTCTTCACAATGGAGGCCCGGCGCCCCCGCCGGGCGGGACAATTCAAGAGCCATAAATCACTCACATGCGTTGGAGTGGGTAGCCACTATTTAATTGCCGGCGTAATAAAAGAAATCTTTGCGCGGTTAACACGTTGACAAAGCCCTCCTCGATATGTACGCTATAGCGTACACCTAATAAGGGGAAACATGACGACACTTACGGCAACAACCGCACGCAAGGAATTCTTTGAAATGGTGAAGGGCGCCGCAGAGGGCCATAAAACCTACAGAATACAGCATAGACGCGGCACGGCGGTGCTTATGTCCGAAGAGGAATATGAAGGCCTTCTCGAAACACTCGAACTCCTATCCCAACCCGATTTCCGGAAAAGGCTTAAGGCGTCAGCCAAGCAGATGAAAGCCGGGGACACGATCTCCATGTCGGAACTTTTCGGGACGAAGTCGTGAGGCCATATGACATTCGCTTCACGAAGGAAGCGGCCAAGGATTTCAGAAAGCTCACACCAAAGCTTCGGCAGAAGCTTCGCGATATCCTGTCGGAAACCATATCCCAGGATCCGCAGTGCGGAAAACGTTTAATTGGAGAACTGTCCGGATACTGGTCATTCCGGTTATCCTACAGGGATCGCATTGTCTATTCCATTGATGAACACTCCAAAACGGTTTTTATTCATCGCACGAAAACTCATTACGGAGAATAAACAAACTGGAGAAAATGGAAAGAGGGCCCAAAGAGGAACTGGCCGTCTGTTGCGCCGCCGATGAACGCTATGCACAGCATGCCGGGGTGATGATCTGTTCTCTGCTGTCCAATAATCGTGCGATCAGGGAACTATACCTCGTCGATACCGACTTGAGCCAGGAGAGCCGGGACCGTCTTCTGCGCATTTGCGACACCTTCTCCAGCCATATCCGATGGGTTCCCGTCGACCGGGACCTGTTCCGGGGCTTGCCGACTCCGTATCATTTTACCGGCACGATATATTACCGGCTGGCCTTGCCGCATATCCTGCAAGAGAAGTATCTTCTATGGCTTGATTCCGATATGGTCATCCATTCGAACATGGAAGATATTTGCCATTATCTGCCGCGCCATGATCACATCCTGTCGGTTTGCAGCAAGGGCCATGACAAGGATTTCAACTCCGGGGTCCTCATCATCAACACCGAGAATTACAGGAAACATCACATTATGGATCAATGCCTTTCGTATATACGCAGGCATCACCACCGCATTGCGTATCCCGACCAGGAGGCGTTGAATGTCGTATTGTCGCCCGATCAACTGACCTTTTTCCCGGAAACATACAATTACGGAGAGGAAGCATTGTTAAGACGGAACATCAGGGATCCAAAAATCATACATTATACGGGCCGAATTAAGCCGTGGATGCCGGGATGTAATCACCCTTTAAGACATCGGTACTATGATTACCTGGAAGAAACGCCCTGGAAGGATTTCACAAGAGACCGGGGCACTGTATACACCGCCATCCGAAGCATGATCCCATTTCGCACATGGCGGCGAATGAAGAACTTGAAGAAATGGGCATTGCCGTAAGGAATGATTCCTCACCAAATTTACATATTATCCGTGATATTCGTGTAATCCGTGGTTAATAATCCTGGCATGACCACATCGCCGTTGAAGAGCATACCAACCGCCGACATGCTCGGATCGAAAGTCCACATGGTGCAGATCCCGGACGTCATGGAGATTTTCCGTTGGTGGATCGAAAACGAACCGACGAAGAATCACATGGTGGTCAATACCGGCATGCACGGGGTACTTGAAGGTCACGACGACCCCGAATTCCAGGCCATCCTCAACCGCGCCGATCTCTTCACGCCCGACGGGGTTTCCGTAAAATGGATCGGCAAACTGAAGGGCTTTCCCCAGAAACGGCGCGTCAATGCCGTGGATCTGATGGAAGCCACCTTTGAAATGTCCGAACGGGAAGGATACAAGCACTACTTCTACGGTGACACCGACGAAACACTGGGCGTTATGCGCGACAAACTTATGGAACGATATCCAAAGCTTCAAATCGTGGACCTGCATTCCCCGCCCTTTCGCGAATTGACGCCCGAAGAGGACGAGGAAATCGTACAGCGCATCAATCATTCCGGCGCGCATTTCCTGTGGGTAGGCCTGGGCCTGCCCAAACAGGAACGCTGGATGCACGCACACCGGGATCGGCTGACCGTGCCGGTCGCGGCCGGTGTCGGCGCCGGCTTCAAGTTCCTGGCCGGAAAAGTCAGCCGCGCACCGGGCTGGGTCGGCGAGCATGGCTTCGAATGGTTGTGGCGACTGGTACAGGAACCGAAACTGATCTGGCGGCGCGTATTTCTCATGGGCCCGCGTTTCCTGTGGCTGGCCGGAAAAGACGTCTGGCAATCGCGCCGTTCCTCATGATGCGCTATGACCACCACCGTTCCATCCAACGGGATGACCGAGTCCTTCGAGCAAGGATGGGTCAGCGTCATTGTGCCCACTTACAACCGCGCCGACCTCCTGCCGCAAACCCTCGACTCCGTCGCCCGGCAGACCTACCGGCCAATTGAACTGGTGATCGTGGATGACGGCTCCACCGACGATACGCGCGCGGCGGTGCGGGCGTGGTCGGAACACCATGCTGCGGACGACCCACTGATCGTGCGGTATCTGAATCAACCCAACCGGGGAGTGTCCGCCGCGCGCAACCAGGGCCTTCGGGCCAGTCGCGGCGAATATATTCAATTCCTGGATTCCGACGATCGCCTTCGACCCGACAAGCTCGCACGCCACGTCGATACGCTGCGCGCAGATGAGCAGATCGACTACGTCTATGCGCAAACGGTCCAGATCGGAAGCGACGGCACGGTGCGCGCCGTCAGCGGCCGCCCCATGGACGACGCCGTGCCGTCACGCAACATTCCCCTGAATTTATGGCATACGTCCTCACCGCTGTATCGGCGCCGCATCTGCGTGCAAGCCGGTCCCTGGGACGAGGAACTGTGCATGTCGGAGGATTGGGAATACGCGGCACGAATCAAGGCCGTCTCCCTGAAAGGCCGCTTTGTGCCGGACGTATTGTCGGAGTACATCATGCACCGCCGCGGTCAAATCGTTAAGCATAAGAACCTGCAAACCATATATTCCCGCAATCGGGCCATTCACCAGGTCATGGACATACTCGTCAACAAAGACGTGAAAGAATCCGCCGCATGGGACCTATGCAGCCGCGCCCTGGTCGTGAACGCCATTCAGGCGGGGATGCACGGCGATCGCGGGCTGATGCGAAATACGCTCCTCGAAGCCGGACGCCGGGGCTATACTCGTACCCGGGGCACGGCGCTGGCCATGTGGCCGGCCTCGTTCATTGTGCCGCCGATGGTTTTTAAATGGCTGTTGAACCGGATACGGTAAACCATGAAGATTCTACTTTGCGCATTCGCCTGTGATCCAAACGGCGCCAGCGGCCTGGGCGCGGGGGAGGATGTGCTGGGCTGGAATATCGCGCGGCAGACGGCCCGGTTCCATCAGACGTGGGTATTGACCCACGCCGGTAACCGCGGGACGCTCGAACAGGCCCGCCAGGATTCGGGCCTCGAAGACCGGCTGCATTTCGAGTATGTCCGCCTTCCCGGTCTATTCGAGATCATGGCGCGAAATCACAAGGGACCGTTGCAGGTCTATTCCTGGTTCTGGCAATGGGCGGCCTGGCGCGCGGCGCGACGCCTTCAGCATCAACACGATTTCGCGTTGTTTCATCATGTGACCTACGCCAACGACTGGCTGGCCAGTCCGACCGGCGCGTTGCTGCCCGTTCCCTATATCCGGGGACCCGGCGGCGGCGCGCATCGCATGCCCGGAGCGCTGCTTCGATCGAGACCTTTCCGGGTGCGCGTCTGGGAGCGCATGAGGAGCCTGGGACAATGGATCTATCGTCATGACCCGATCTACGTGCGGGGACGGCGGCGGGCCCGCGCCATTCTCTTATGCCATCCGGATGCCGTGCGGGCGGTGCCGCCGCCCTTGCGGAACAAGGTCCAGTTGTTTCCGGTCAACGGAATCGCCCCGGAAGAGGCGGAACAACTGGCGGAAGCTTCCGCGCGCCCGGAACATGATCGCGAAGGGTTTCGGGTCATCAGCGCAGGCTCCTTCATCCCCCTCAAGTGTTTTGACCTGGGGTTGCGGGCCTTCGCGGACTTCGTGAAAAGCCGGCCGGACGCCCGCCTGGAACTGGTGGGCGACGGACCCGAACGGGAACGATTGATCGGTCTCGCCGGGGATCTCGGCATCACCCATCAGATCTGTTTCCCGGGTTGGTTATCGCGAAAGGAGTTGATCCCCCGTATGGCGCAGGCCGATGTGTTTCTTTTTCCCAGCGCGCGTGACGGTGGGGCGGCCGTCGTGGTGGAAGCCATGGCGGCGGGAACCCCGGTGGTCTGCCTGGATACCGGCGGACCCGGTTTTCACGTGCACGACGACTGGGGAATCAAGATCGCGCCGGCCTCACCGGATCGCGTTATTCTCGATATGTCCGACGCACTTCATCGACTGTATGACGATCCCAAGCTTCGCACGCGCATGGGCACGGCTGGAAAAAAGCGGGTGCAGGAAGTATATCTCTGGGACCGGTTGGGCGAAAGACTGAACGGCATCCATGAGGACGCGTGTCGGGTGTCGAGTGTCGGGTGTCGGAAATAATGCGATCATTTGTGCATACTCCATACGGAAGGACATGAACTACAGAAACCACACACCCGTTGCCCTCGGAGCGGCACGCGTCTGGCCACACCCGATGCACGCCGCCCTCCCGCTTTGGCGGCGGTTCATGATCTGGCCTTTCTTCTTATGGGCACTGGTTTGGGCCACGGTGAATACCGGGCCCTGGCGTTTACCGAACGCGGTCAGTGTGATGGACTATATTCATGGATATCGCGCCTATGCCGTGTTTGTGGTGGCTTTCCTCACCCTGGGCGCTCTATTGCGCTATCCCTATGCCCGGCGTATTACCTTCTCCGGCGCGGTGGGTTGGTTATTCCTGTACGGCCTGGCGGGCCTGTTGGCATCCATATTCATTTCGCGCCGGCCGGAATCCGCCGTGTACTGGGGCGGCGCATTTGTGGCGTGTCTCCTGGTGCCGGCGGCGCTGGGGGTGCCGGCCGACTGGGTGACGCGGGCGCGGGATTTTCTGCGCCTGAATTGGCTGGCCGTCCTGATTATTGCGGGGGTGATTGTCTTTCTGGGCGCCGATGCGCTGTTCGGATCGGAAATCAAATGGGATAATCCTGCGCAATTCCGGGCCGTAGAGCCGGCGGGCACGGAAGGCGTAGCCGACATGACCATCCCCCGTTCCACGGGCGCGGGACGCTATACGGGGCTTTTTGCCGTAGTCGCGCTGGCCGGATTCTGGAACGGCCGGACATGGGAAAAACCGGTCTGGGCATCGGTCTTCGTGGTCTTTGCGCTCGCTACCCTGCTCTATCACGGACGCGGAGCCACGGTCGGGTTTATCGGCGGGTGCCTGGCCGTGCTGGCGTTTTCCGGTTCGATGGGCAAGCGCGGCATGGCGCTCATGGGACTGGTTTTCCTGCCCTTGATTCTTTTCCCCAACATCATTGAATGGCTGATCCTGTATATGCAACGCGGCTCCGATCCGGAGGCTTTCTGGACCTTTACCGGGCGAACCCGGGATTGGGCGATCGGATGGGAACTATACAAAACATCACCGGCCATCGGGCTGGGCTTCTGGGCCGATCGTCTCTATGTGCCCGACGGTCATCATTTCCATAATAGTTTCGTTCATGCGCTGGTCACCGGCGGCACGCTGGGTTTCATTCCCTTCGTCATGGTCTGGGTCTGGTCCTGGATACGCTTCTTGAAGCTGCAACGAATCCAGGCCGTGCTGCCCCGCGCGGATGCGCGCGCACTGGGAGAAGTGGGCGGCGTGCTGACGTTCCTGACACTGCGCAGCTTCCCGGAATCGACGGGCGCTTTTTTCGGTGTGGACCTGTTTATTTTTGTGCCGGTACTTGTGTATCTTCAGGTAGCGGGAGACCATTATCTGCCCATGCGACGGCGGGTCGGGAAAGGGATTATGCCGAGCGGGGCTGCGGCTAGAGGAACGGTTAATGCGGACGGTCGACGCGAACGGCGACGAGAGCGGATTACGAGTAGGGTTCTCTTTTAATCGTCAACCTTTCTCGTCGCCGATCTCGTTAACCGATAAATTCATCATGAATAAAAAAGCGCACTATAGAGGTCGGTCGACGCGAGCGGCGACGAGAGCGGATTACGAGTCGGGCTCTTTCTTAGTCGTCAACCCTTCTCGTCGCCGATCTCGTTAACCGATAAACTCATCATGAATAAACAAGCGCACTATAGAAAGCGGTCGACGCGAGCGGCGACGAGAGCGGATTACGAGTCGGGCTCTTTCTTAATCGTCAGCCTTTCTCGTCGCCGATCTCGTTAACCGAAATCAGGCTGACCATGAGCAAACAAGCGAATCAGAAGCTACCGCACGAGCGACTCGATATCTACGGGGTCTATCTGGAAACGGCGAGTTTGTGCGCCGACATCGCGGCAAACGCCGCATGCCAAATTCTGGCATTGGACCACTTGGATCGAGCGATGGAGAGCATAGGCGTGAATTTGATGCGCGGGAACGGGCAGCCTGCGGGGTCGGCAGCACGTGCAAACTACCTGGATGTCGCCATCGGCTCGACCCACGAATGTGCGGCCGCACTTGATGTTTGCCTTGCCAGGCGCGTAGTGAATGAATCTTCACATACGAGTGGCACACAGAAGCTCTGGCGTATACGAGGGATGCTGTTGGGCTTGAAACGTGCCAGTATTTCCCGGGCTGTCAGGGAGGAACACGCACCATACGGCACGTCCATGTTTCCTTTCGCATCCCTCGACATGTATCAGGTTTCGCTAAGTGGCGTCGGGTGGATTCAGCAGTTCGTTGATGAACTAGCTCCGAGGCCCCGTACTCAGCGCAAACTGGACACAAGTACCACCGGGACGGTTCTGAATATTGCTGAGGGCCATGGGCGGGAAACCGTAGCCGACCAGAATCGCTTTATAAAGATGGCGCAGGAGCATGCTTATCAGACTCTGCTGATGCTTGACCTCATGGCCGCCAGAAATGAAACCACGCCATCTCGGATCGCTGAAGGAAAAGCGATACAGGTACGAGTCATCACAATGATCCATGTCTGGTGTGAACGCAACGAGCAGAGAAATGACCAGCAGCTATAAAGAAACGGTCGACGCGAACGGCGACGAGAGCGGATTACGAGTCGGATCTCTCAATCGTCAACCCTTCTCGTCGCCGATCTCGTTAACCGATATACGAGGAACGGACCATGAAAAAAGCATTGGTATGCGGAGCGGGCGGCTTCATCGCCGGACACCTGGTCAAGCGGCTTAAAGCCGAAGGCTGGTGGGTGCGCGGAGTGGACCTGAAGGAACACGATTTCGTGCCCTCTCCGGCGGATGAATTTGTGCTCGGCGATTTGCGCGATCCGCGCCTGGTGGCGGATGTGGTCACGGACGATCTCGACGAGATTTACCAGCTCGCCGCCGACATGGGCGGCGCCGGCTATCTCTTTACCGGCGACAACGACGCCAACGTGATGCACAACTCGGCCATGATCAACCTGAACGTGGT
>SLKG01000051.1 GCA_007134735.1 Kiritimatiellia bacterium | reverse complement strand
TCTTGGCGGCTTGGCGAGAGAAAGAATATTCGAATAAGCCCTCCGGGCGTACACCGCTTTGCGACGCCGCTCAAGGGCGAAGTTGGGTGCGCCGCGAAGCGGCAGCGTGCTTGGTGCTTGGTCGGGGACGTTGTCCGGTCAAGACCTGGTGAAGGGTGGGTTTCAATATCGAATATCCAACAAGGAATATCCAATTTCCAAATTTGATCCTTGGTTATTCCTTGTTGGCTATTGGATATTCCGTGTCGGGCTTATAACCATTTACCTGTTATCAAAACGCTTGCGTTTATACTCGATACTCGTGATTCGGGTGTGTGGTTCGATAACGTGTGGACGAGTATATGTTTTCGAGTACGTGTGTACCTGATCTTCCGCTGGTTCCTATCCTTGCTCTTTCAGTGGACGATTACGGTCACGATTACAGACAGGGCAACACCCAAGCACCAAGCACGAAGCACCAAGCACGAAGGACCAGGACCGCCGCGAAGCGGCGGCCCGCTTACCGCTCCCCTCCGGCCGTGGTGAATGCGATAAGCGTATCCAGCTTTTCTTGCGCGGAACCGGAATCGATGGATTCGGCGGCACGGGCGATGCCGGCCTTGAAGTCGGCGGCTCTTCCGCCCGCGACGATGGCGGCCGCGGCATTCAGCAGGACGATATCGCGGCGCGGTCCCTGCTCGCCTGAGAGAATGGATTTCAGAAGATCCGCATTCCTTTTCGGATCTCCGCCGGAAAGATCTTCCGGGCGACACGGGGGGAATCCCGTATCTTCCGGCCGGATGTCATAGGTTTGCACGTTCCCCCGATTGACTTCGGCAACATGCGTTGGGCCGGTCAGGGTGATTTCGTCCAGGCCATCCGAGCCGTGCACGACAAAAAGCCGTTCGGCGCCGAGCGCGGCGGCGGCTTCCGCCAGGATGGGGACAAGGGCTTTGCTGTACACGCCGAGCACGCCGTGACGGGCGCCCGCCGGGTTGGAGAGCGGGCCCAGAATATTAAAGATCGTCCGGATACCGATTTCGCGGCGTGGACCGATCGCGTGTTTCATGGCGGGATGCAGGGTGGGCGCGAAGAGGAAGGCAATGCCCAGGGTTTTGAGGCATTCGGAGGTGACTTCGGGGGGGATGGTAATATCCACGCCCAATTCCGCCAGGACATCGGCACTGCCGCATTTACTGGAAACGCTACGGTTGCCGTGTTTGGCCACCGCGACGCCGGCGCCTGCCGTTACAAAGGCGGCCGCGGTGGAAATATTAAACGTGCTTGCGCCATCGCCGCCTGTTCCGCATGTGTCCACGACCACATCGGCATGCGGGTTGATGGCGGTGAAGTACTCGCGCATGGCCTGCGCGCAACCGGCAATTACATCGGGTGTTTCGCCCCGGATTCGCAACGCCGTGATAAACGCGGAGATCTGGGCCGCGGTGGCTTCGCCGCCCATGATCTCCACCAGCGCTGTGTGCGCTTCCTCCCTTGTCAACGATTGCCCGTCAGCCAGCTTAGCGATGTATTCCCGTATCATGAGTGCTCCCGTGGTGGGTTGGGATTAAGAAAAACGCAATGCGCATTCATAATTCTTAATCTTAATCGTGATCATAATCTTAATCTATGGCCTCATAATCTTGAATGTTGCCTGATATCGTCCAGTTCTTTTCGCAAAAAAGAATTATCTGCCTCCAGGGCGGCAAGGCGATCTGCAATATTTGAGTCAGCATCCCGGACACGATAAGGAATCTGTTCCTCGTGCACTCGATCCGGGGATGTGGTGCGAACCAACCCGACCAGAATTGACACAATCGAGTTCAAAATTGCTTTACCCGCTTCGGATTGCTCCTGCGAAATCCGTTTTCTAGCAACTAATACGTCGAGGCAGGCAGCACATTCAAGGGCAGAACCTCGTGAATGGTCGAAGTATCGACACCGATCAGGGGCTGTATGCTTTCCATTTCCTTCGGCAATATTTAGCGGAATGGAGGTAGAAGCCCGATCTAATTGATCATGCGCGGAAAGACTCTTGGGAAGTTTATCAAGTAAATCATTGGCCCATGCGGCAAAAATGATGGATTCCTGGTAGACATTCAGTTTTTCGTGATCAAAGGAGAATTTGGGTTTTCTGAAACGGTTCATAATTCCATGCGCTTCCTCTCGTTGGGCGGAGGGGGTGAGGTGTTTAGATTAAGATTAAGATTAAGATTAAGATTAAGATTAAGAGTAAGAGTAGAGCACGCACTGTAAAACGGCATCTAAAAAAACCGGTCCCTTATCCCTCCTGTCTATCCAGGCCGAATTTCCGGTATTCTTCCATGGCGTAGAGATCGGTCATGCCGGAAACGTAGTCGCAGGCGGAACGCCACAGACCGTCTTCGGCGATACGGGCCTGGGCGCGCCGGCCCATGGTTTCAGGGTGTTCCACGTAGTGGAGGAACAGGCGTCGCATCATGCGTACGGCTTCCCGGTTGGCGCCGTCAACCTCGGGGTGCCAATATACATGGCGAAACAGAAAATCCCGCAGGGGGGCGATCCGATCCTGCATTTCCGGGCTGAATGCGACGATGCGTTCCGGGCATTTCATGACATCGTCAGGCGATTGCGGTTGATATGCGTTGAGGCGTTTGACGGCCGTCCGTATCGCATCCTCCACCTGCATGTCCAGCAGGTAGCGAATGGTTACACCGACCTGTTGATCCCGGGGAATCCCGGTATAATCCGATTCCGCGCGATCGGCCGCGATGCGCCAGATTTCGAGTTGCCGTAGGTGGGCGTCATCGAGCAAACCGGCCTCGAGGCCGTCCTCCACATCGTGCGCCTGGTAGGCGATGTCGTCGGCCACGTCTGCGATCTGGGCCTCCAGGCCCTGGTGAGGACCGATGGGATATCCGTCCAACTCCGCGCCGGGTTGGCCGGCGAGGTGTTTGCGCAGTCCGGCGCGGACCTCCCAGGTCAGGTTTAGCCCTGGAAATCCCGGGTACCGTTGTTCCAGGAGTTCGACCCAGCGAAGACTCTGTATGTTGTGATCGAATCCGCCCTGATGCTTCATCAGTTCGTTCAGCTCCCGTTCCCCGCAGTGGCCGAAGGGGCTGTGCCCGATGTCGTGGGCGAGGGCGATGGCCTCGGTGAGTTCTTCATGGGCACGGAGCGCCCGGGCGAGAGTGCGTCCCACGGCGGTCATTTCCATGGTATGGGTGAGCCGGGTCCGGTAGTGATCGGGCGTGGCTTCGTTGACGTAAACCTGGGTTTTGTATTCCAGGCGGCGGAAGGCCCGGCAATAGAGAATCCGGTCGCGATCCCGTTGAAATTCCGTCCGGTATTCGTGTTTCTTTTCGGGATAGAACCGTCCCCGAGACGCCGAACTGCGGACGGCACAGGGGGCCAGGCATACGTCTTCCAGTTTCTCTCTTTCTATTCTGGTATGAATCATGACGCTGCCTTATAGTATCCGGCGATCGGGAATGAACGTATGGTTACCATAGAGACCTGTGTGGGGAAAGGGCTAATCCGTTGATCGAAAAGACCGTGCAGGTGGATCGTGTCTACGAGGGCCGCATTCTATCGTTGGACCTCATGGATGTGGAGATGGAGAACGGGGTACGGGCGGCGCGCGAGATCGTGCGCCATGCCGGAGCGGTGGCCGTGCTGGCCCGCACACCGGACGGCCGCTATGCCCTGGTCCGCCAGTACCGCAAGGCGGTTGAACGGGATATGCTTGAAGTGGTGGCGGGCATCCTGGAGCCGAACGAAGAGCCCGAGCACGCCGCCCGCCGCGAAATCCGGGAGGAAACGGGGCATCACGTGCGTACGTTGAAGAAACTCGGTACGATCTATCCATCGCCCGGATATACCGATGAGCGGATTCATTTGTTTTTTGCGGAATTGGAATCGGAGGCCGGCGCATCCGATCCGGATCACGATGAACACCTGGAATTGGTGTTGATGAGTCGGGATGAGATTGAGGAAGGCCTGCGTAAAGGAGAGATACAGGACGGCAAGACACTGGCGGCGTGGTTGTTGGCGGAAAAATGACTTGTGGGTGCCGCCGCTTTGCGGCGGCGTGCGTCTCTAGACCTTCGTCCTTGGTCCCTGGTCCCTGGTCCTTGGTCCCTGGCCGGGGACGTTGTCCGGTAAAGATTTGGTGAAAGGTGGGTTTCAATATCGAATATCCAACAAGGAATATCCAATTCCCAATTTGATCCTTGGTTATTCCTTGTTGGTTATTGGATATTCCGTGTTCGAAGGCCAGGAATTATCTCGCAAAGGCGCAGAGATCGCAAAGGGCGAGAGAAGAGTATTCGAACAAGCCCTCCGGGCGTACACCGCTTCGCTTGGATGACCGGACCCCTCCCGGGAGGGGAAAGAGAAGAGGAGCAGAGAAAGCAGAAGGTTCGTCTCGACAAGGATCAGGACAAAGATTACGACAGGGATCGCGACAAAGAAGAGGAGCAAAATATGATCGCAGAACTTAAAAACAATCTTTCCCGGTTTATCCGGTTTCTGCGCAAGGACCTGTGGAATGTGGAGCTATCCACATTGTCCGGTCAGCGCCGGTTCCTGGTGCGTACGCTGCGGACAGGCCACCTGGTCATCAAGGGAATGAAGGAGGATAATATCCCGGTTCATGCTTCCGCGCTTACGTTGAGCACATTGATTGCGTTTGTCCCGGTGCTGGCCGTCATGCTGTCGATGTTGAAGGGCCTGGGGGCGGGCGAGGAGGAAATCCGCGCCCTGTTCGCCTGGCTGGAGGATATGCCCGAAGAGTTTCAGAACTTCGTGGACAACATGCTGATCATCTATGAGCAGACAAACTTCGCGGCATTGGGGGGTATTTTTCTGGCCATCCTGCTGTTCATCGTCATCAAGATGCTCGGCAGCATCGAGAAGACCTTCAACCAGGTATGGTACATAACCACCTCGAGAAACATCATCCGGAAAATCAGCAACTATATCAGCCTGCTCGTGCTGGTTCCGATCCTGGTCATGGCGGCGGGTGCGGCCAGTGCGCTGGTCAGCGGATTTTTCGAGGAGCATTTTGAAGCGCTGGCCGGCGTGTATCGGCGTCTTCTGCGCATCGGCCCTTTTTTGGCCACATGGTTGGCGTTTTCGTTTCTGTATGTGGTGATACCGAACACGCGGGTTCGGCTGCGGCCCGCCCTGGTCGGCGGCATGGTGGGAGCGGCGCTATGGCTGGGTTGGCAATATCTCTACATCGATTTTCAGATCGGCATATCCAAGTACAATGCGATCTACGGGACCTTTGCCTCGGTGCCGATCTTCCTGGTATGGCTGTATACGAGCTGGGTCATTGTTCTCCTGGGCGCGGAATTGACCTTTGCCGCGCAGAACTCGACGACCTATCAGCTTGAGCGCGCTGCGTCGGGTGCAAGTACGAAATCCCGTCTGATGCTGACCATCGGCGTGCTGGTACGCGCGGCGGAGACGCTCGAATCGGGCCGGCCGGTGCTGGACGCAACGGTGTTCGCCCGTGAACGTGAAGTATCCGTGCGTATGGTGAACGACATCCTGCGGCGATTGGAGCAGTACGGACTGATGGCCCAGGTGGCCGATCGTCCGGGCTGTCACGTGCTGCTGAAGGCGCCGGAATTGATCCGGATCCGGGACCTGATTGAGATGCTCATGGAAGAAGGAACCCGGCCGGAAGATCTCGGCTTGCACCACCTTGAAGATATTGTGGGCCCGGTTCTCGAATCCATGCGTGAAGGAATGTCGCAAACGCTGTCGCAACGGACGATCAAGGATCTTCTGGCGCAGGAAGCATCCTGATGCGGAAGATCGACTTCGAATCCGAACTGAATGACGAGCAGCATGCCGCCGTGACCGCGCCGGACGGTCCGGTCCTGGTCATAGCCGCCGCCGGGACGGGAAAAACGCGTACCCTGGTATACCGTGTCGCGTACCTGGTGGAGCAGGGGATCGATCCGCAACGGTTGCTCCTGCTCACCTTCACCAATCGCGCGGCCGGTGAAATGCTTGAGCGGGCGCAGGAACTGGTGGGCGGCTCGGTCAGCGGTATCTGGGGCGGCACCTTTCATCACATGGCCAACCGATTACTCCGGCGGCACGGAGATCTTCTCGGCTACGGGCGGGAATACACCATCCTCGACCAGGATGACGCGAAACGGTTGATGCGGGATTGTGTGCGCGATCTGAAACTGGCCGATAAACATTTTCCCAAGCCCGAAGTGTTATTGAGTCTCTCCGGCCTGGCTTCGAGCATGGCCCGAGGCATGGAAGAGGTGGCCGCCGAACGCTTTGAGCACACCGCCATTGATGTGACCGATATCGCGAAGGTCCATCGCCGCTATACGGGCCGAAAGCGTGAGTTAAACGCGATGGATTTCGACGATCTGTTGATGAATGGCTTGAGGTTGTTCCGCGAGCATCCGCCCGTCCTGGAAAAATACCGAAACCGGTTTCTCCATACGCTGGTGGATGAATACCAGGACACCAATCATGTCCAGGCGGAATGGGTGGACCTGATCGCCGGGCCGCAGGGCAATCTGCTCGTGGTGGGAGATGATTTTCAGTCCATCTATTCCTGGCGGGGAGCGGACTTCAAAAACATTATCACGTTTCCCGACCGGTATCCGGGAACCCGGATCTATAAACTGGAAACCAATTATCGGAGCGTACCGGAAATTCTCGAGGTGGCCAACGCCTGTATTGCGGGCAATCCCGAACAGTTTCAGAAAACCCTGCGCGCCGTGCGGGAACCCTGTCAAAAGCCCGTCTTGTCCGTGATGCGGGACGGGCAGGAACAGGCCCGCTACGTGATCGAGCAGACCGAGCGGCTGCGAGCGGCCGGTTACAAGACGAGCGAGATTGTAGTGCTTTATCGATCGCACTATCAGGCGTTGGATCTTCAATTGGAACTGGCGCGCCGGCGCATGCCGTATGTCATCACATCGGGCGTTCGTTTTTTCGAGCAGGCGCATATCAAGGATGTCTGCGCATTGCCGCGTGTGCTCAATAATCCCGGGGACGAATTGGCGTTCCGGCGCCTGCTGAGCCTGTGGCCGCGGGTGGGGGATCGAACCGCTTCCAAGCTATGGAGACAAGCGGGACATCGTTGTGACCTGCGAAAACCCGTAATGCGCGAGAACCTGGAGGCGCGCTTGCCGGCGCCCGCGCGGGAAGCCTGGCAAACCGTGGCGACCATTGCAGGGGACTACGACCGGGATGAGTTGTCGGATGACCCCGGCGAAATTATTCACCGGTTCGTCAAGGGATTCTACGATCTTTATGCCGTGGAAACCTTTGATAACTACGATCGGCGGATGGAGGATATCCAGGAATTGATCAATTATTCCGCCCGATTCGAAACGGTGGACGCATTCTTAAGCGAAATAGCCTTGCAGACCAACCTGGATGCCGAGGCGGATCCGGTGATCGGAACCGCGGAGAAGGAGGCCCTTCGATTGAGCACCGTACATCAGGCCAAGGGCCTGGAATGGCGGGTCGTATTCGTATTGTGGCTGAATGACGGGTTGTTTCCCGTAAGCCGTGCGTTGGTGGACGGATCCGAGTCCGAGGAGCGCCGCCTTTTCTACGTGGCCCTGACACGAGCCAAGGATGAATTATATCTATGTGCGCCCCGCGTTCGAAGAACTCGCGATGGCGGCGTCAATATGCTCGAACCCTCCCGGTTTATCCGGGAAATAGACCCGGGATTGCTGAACGAACAGACGGTGCATGTGTTTATGTGATGGTCCTTCGTCCTTGGTCCCTGGTCCTTGGTCCCTTGTCAGGGATATGGTTAACGGGGGGGGCAATATCGAATATCCAACAAGGAATATCCAATTCCCAATTTGATCCTTGGTTATTCCTTGTTGGCTATTGGATATTCCGTATTGGGTTGTGACGGGGAACCCATCCCCCGGTCACCATGCGCTTCGCTTTGGTGACCGGACCCCTCCCAGGAGGGGAAAGGGAAGAGGGGCAGGCAAGGCACAAATGTCATATGATACCCATTCTTTCTCTTGCCACATCTTCTTGCGCGCGGCTAGGATGCGGGGCGGAGGAGGCATTTCGGGGAGAAATCTGTTGCCGACGCGGAGACGCGGCGGAAAGGCAATCGGTGATCCCGGCCAACCCGCAAACGCGGGGCGGTTACAATACACGACCATCAATAAGGAGGAAATGTGCTGTCCAAGGTTATGTCCGGGGCCGTGTACGGGGTGGATGCGTATGCGGTGGAGATCGAGGTCAATGCGGGACACGGCGATCCGTTCACGGTTATTGTCGGACTTCCGGATGCCGCGGTACGGGAAAGCAAGGACCGGGTCGAAACCGCCTTGATCAATTCCGGGTTTGCGCCTCCGCTGGGCCGCACCACCATCAACCTTGCTCCCGCCGACATCAAAAAGGAAGGTCCGAGCTTTGACCTGCCGATTGCGCTGGGCATGCTGGCCGCCCAAGGCGATATCCCGCCGGAAAATCTCAGTGAGTGGGCGATTGTTGGAGAATTGGCGTTGAGCGGTGAGATACGCCGCGTGAAGGGCGTACTGCCGATATCGTTGTCGGCGCGGGACCGGGGAATAAAGGGGATCATGGTACCGACGGAAAATGCGGAGGAAGCCGCCGTGGTCAAGGGCGTGGATGTATATCCGGTCAATCACCTGCGGCAGGCCGCCGATTTTCTGGCCGGGAACCTGGCCCTTGAACCGCTTTCCGTTGATCTCGATCGTGTGTTTGAGGCGTTTGATCTCTATGATGAGGATTTTGCGGATGTAAAGGGGCAGGAATATGCCAAGCGGGCGCTGGAAGTAGCCGTGGCCGGAGGTCACAATCTGTTGGCGATCGGGCCGCCCGGGACGGGCAAGACCATGCTGGCCAAGCGGGTGCCGTCCATTCTGCCGCCCATGAGCCTGGAAGAGGCGCTGGAATCCACGAAAATTCACAGCATCGCGGGGATGTTGCCCTCGCATCAGGCCCTGTTGGTGCGCCGGCCCTTTCGTTCTCCGCATCACACCATTTCGGATGCGGGATTGCTGGGCGGGGGTTCACATCCGGCGCCGGGCGAGGTGAGCCTGTCCCATCACGGGGTATTGTTTTTGGACGAATTGCCTGAATTTCATCGGAACGTGCTGGAAGTATTGAGACAGCCGTTGGAAGACGGCCGGGTTACCATTTCCCGGGCGGCGGTGAGCGTGACCTTCCCCTCCCGGTTCATGCTGGTAGCCGCCATGAATCCGTGTCCGTGCGGGTATCATGGAGACCCCAAGAATTCGTGCCGGTGTTCTTCACTGCAGATTCAACGGTATCGGAACAAGATATCGGGCCCGCTACTCGACCGGATCGATATTCATCTGGAGGTTCCCGCCGTGCGCTACCAGGACCTGGCTTCTCATCGCAATGGTGAATCGTCGTCGGATATCCGGGCCCGGGTCGTGCAGGCCCGGAAGAAACAACAGGACCGGTTTCGCGATATTCGCGGAGTCCATTGCAACGCGGATATGCGGTCGCGTGAATTGAATGTTCACGGGCGTTTGGAACCCGAAGCGGAGGACTTGTTGAAAATGGCCATCACGGAACTCAACTTCAGCGCGCGGGCCTATGACCGAATTCGCAAGGTATCCCGGACCATCGCCGACCTGGACCAGAGTGAATCAATCACCCCGGCCCACGTTTCGGAAGCCGTGCAATACCGTTCCCTCGACCGGCAGATGTGGGTGTGAGCGCCGCGCTACGCGCGGCGGGTGCCTCGTGCTTGGTGCTTCGTGCTTGGTCGGGGAGGGGGCCGTCGACCGTAGTCGTCGCCGTAGTCGTGTACCGAAGGATAACGGGCACGTTTCTGTATCAAATCTTAGTCCCTCTTTTCGGATTACGAGATCGGCGACGAGAAGGGATAACGAGTATGCCTGCGGGATCCGGGGCTCTTTAATCGTCGACCGTAGTCGTCGCCGTAGTCGTGTGCCGAAGGATAACGGGCGCGTTGCTGTATCAAATCTTAGTCCCTCTTTTCGGATTACGAGATCGGGCGACGAGAAGGGATAACGAGTATGCCTGCGGGATCCGGGGCTCTTTAATCGTCGATCGATCTCGTCGCCGTTCTCGTGTGCCGAAAGAGCAAGGCGAGGAATCAGCGGAAGAAAAGGGCCGGCTCTTTCTTGAGGCGCCGCACTGCGCGCGGCGGGTGCCTCGTCCTTGGTCGGGGAGGGGGCCGTCGCCCGTAGTCGTCGCCGTAGTCGTGTGCCGAAAGAGCAAGGCGAGGAATCAGCGGAAGAAAAAAGCCGGCTCTTTCTTGAGGCGCCGCGCTGCGCGCGGCGGGTGCTTCGTACTTTGTTAGAGGGGCCGTTGACGATCTAGTGGAGTTCATCACGATTATCGTTTTGGAAGTCGGGGTGTGTTTCGGCCAGATAATCCAATCGGTTATCAATCTGTTCCTGTGACGCGAGAAATTGAGGGTATTTCCAGCTCCATAATAAATGCGGGTACTGATCTATATCGGGCACCTTGCTCCATTTTGCAGTAGTTGAGTTCAAAACGCCCTGGTACGTATGGACCCAGATACCCCAAGCCATCAATACACATAAGGGAAGGGCCACAAGGAAGCCCTTTACGCGGAGCATATCTATCCGGCAGGGCAATAGAACAACGGCCAGAAGGAATAGTGCCGGCATGACATCGGCCTGGATTCTCGCGCCATACGACCACCCTGCCCACCAGTGGGGAAACAGTGAGACGCCCGCCAAATGGAGCGCGTACCACATCAGGCAGCCTATTCCCAAGGCGGATAAGGATTGGCGGTAAAGGCGCCATAAACCGGCCAGAACGATAATGCCGACCAGGGGGGCGTGAATGAGAATGCCCCGGGACGGGCTGATGAGATTGCCCGCAACGGCAACGAGAAAGGTCTCGGCGCCGCCCAGGCGTCCTCCCGCATAATAGGGCGGCAATAGTTGGTTGTACTCTACGAGGGAATACAGCATGAGTCCGCCTATTGACAAGGCCAGGCCGGCCGAAACGGTTACCGCTCTGCGCCAACCGTTCCGCAGGGCCCACGCCGGCATCAGGATGCAGAATAAGGCCATGGTCGGACGGGAAATATAGGCCAGGCCCGCCAGGAATCCGATCGACAGGTCCACGGTGACGCCGTGATTCTTCAGAAACCTGTTCTCCGAATACAGGCTTAATATCAGCGCCGCCACAGCGCACAGCAGGGCGGCGTTATGACTCCAGTAAGCGGTCATTAATGCGGTAACCAGCGGGGTTCCGAAAAAGAAGTACGTCGTAAGCAGAAATGCAGCGAACGGCGTCAATCGGTTGCGTGCCAGTATATACAAGCCCGATGCGATCAGGAGGGATGTGGCCAGTGCCAACAGGAACTGGACATGGAAGTTTGCCGTCATGTCCCGCATATCGTGTCCCAGGTGGCGGGCCCCTGCCACAGCGGGGAGCGCGATCAGTGAGGAGCCGAGGGGGAAATAATCATAAAGATGACCGTTATGAGAAAAGAAACGCGCGCCCGGCAAATCGGCTTCGTATTCATCCAGGCGGATAGAACCGTGGTCCAGTATGGCCTGTGAGACCACCAAGGCCAGGCGGGGATCGCCGCTGGCGTAATAGGCAAGCCACCTGTAGGGCGTATTTTGATAAAGACGGCCGAGTGAAGTGATAATAATGACGACAAATACGAGATCCATAAGCAGCGTAGTCATGCACGCTGACCGGCTGCGGGGACGTACATCCGTGCGGCCTATTTGTTGTTTCACAAGCTTCATGGATTTTATACGCCTCATACCAGTGGTATGCCTTGCAGTCCATCGCTCCCCGGACGGATCCGGTGAGCGCGCGCCGCCGATACACCGCGGAACATCAGAGCCTGGTGTACTGGAGGCAGGTTGCCAAGATCGGGTGCTTGCGTCAAGCGGGCATCATGGGCAAGCCGGCCACGGAGTGCTTGGTTATAAAGAAATCGTCGACCGTAGTCGTCGCCGTAGTCGTGTACCGAAGGATAACGGGCACGTTGCTGTATCAAATCTTAGTCCCTCTTTCCGGATTACGAGATCGGCGACGAGAAGGGATAACGAGTATGCCTGCGGGATCCGTGGCTCTTTAATCGTCGCCCGTAGTCGTCGCCGTAGTCGTGTACCGAAGGACAACAGGCACATTGCCGTATCGAATCTTGATCCCTCTATTCGGATTAC
>SLKG01000023.1 GCA_007134735.1 Kiritimatiellia bacterium | reverse complement strand
GCTCGGCATTCGATATAGCCACCGTCTGTATGGCGAGTTTCAGGGTCCCGCTGTATCGCACGGGCAATGGATCGGTGAGGGCTTGGCATATATCATTGAGGATTACGGGTCCGGGGATGTAGCGGTACTGGTTCATGAAGGTCCCGCCCAGATGCAAATACGATACTATGGCAACCGCTATGGAATCCGTGACCTATATCACCTGGGCGACTTTTCGGATCCGGAGGAAGCGCTAAAAACGATTGATTACGTTTTGTATTCCGAGGATGCGCGTCGGCTGACCGCCCCTCTGCTTTCGCTGAATATTGAGCGGAACCGTGCCCTGATGGAATGGGTGGATACGGAAGAGCGTCTTGTGCCCATCCATGTATTTCGGTCGGGTGATTTCCCGCTGGTGCATATTCTCCGTGTGAATCGCGAATGAGCGATCGATAAGGATTCCTGATCGTGATCCCCATATCCACTTCACAACGGTCCCGCGTCCTGTGGGGGCTGGTGGTCGTATTGTCCTTTGCGCTTTCGCGCATGCTGTACGGAATGATGGGCGTTCGTTTCGACGCCTCGACGCTGGATTGGTATTGGCAGTACCTGGATGTTGAGTTACTGCGCAACGATCTTCTCAAGAGCCTGTACTACCTGCACGCGCAACCGCCCGGGTTTAACTTGTTCCTGGGAACCGTTCTCAAATGGTGCGGAGATTCGGCCGACCGGTGTTTTCACGCGGCCTACATGGTGATGGGGCTGGCGATCTATGGCGGATGCCTTGGCGTGCTGCGGAGATCGGGGGTCGCTCGATCGTGGGCCGTGCTTTTGTCTTTTCTGTTCATGATCAGTCCGAGCGCCATCTTGTACGAGAACTGGTTGTTTTATACCTACCCGGTGGCGGCCTTGCTGGTCCTTTCCGCATGGTCTCTGTCGGCGTTTGAACAGACCGGGCGAGGGCGATACGCAGGAGTCTTCCTGGGTCTTATCGGCCTGCTCTGTATGAGCCGGTCCTCGTATCACCTTGTGTATCTGGTGGCCTGTACGGGACTGATTCTTCTGCCGCGCCGCGTTCCCCGAAAAAGAATCGGCTGGGTGGCCGCGGTTGTGTGCGGCGTTGTACTGGCGTGGTATTTGAAGAACGCGGCCTTGTTCGGTTTCTTCGGCGGCAGCAGTTGGACCGGAATGAATGTATATCGAATAGCCTCACATGCGGTCGGCCGGGAAGCGATTCAGGAGCAGATGGAGAGGGGGCATCTTCCGGAAATCGCCGGGATCAAGGCCTTTTCCCCGGTAACGGCCTATCCCGGGGAAGTCTTGAAAACGATGGACGATTATCCCGATCATCCGGCGCTGACAAAAAAACGGAAGGATAGCGGAGAGCCGAATTTCAACCATGCGGCGTATCTGGCCATCTCTCGACAGTATGGGGACGTATCGAAACAGCTCATAAGGGAAAACAGGCCGGCCTACGGGGCCGCTGTTTTTGATGCGATGCTTCGATTTTCGAGGCCATCGTGGCAGTACTGGTTCTTTCCCGCCAATCGCGAGGCCATTGCGCCCGTCATAAGCCTGTTAACCTTTATGCGCGGCCGGGACCACTCGGTGAATTTGCAACCGGTGACACGCATTCTTTTCGGGGTGGACGAGTGGCGTCCCTATCCGATTGCGGACCTCTGGCTCATCCCCCTGTTGGTGATGGCGGCCATCATGGCGCTGCCGAAAATCAGCCGCATGGCGCGCCGGGGAGGGGCGGATGGCCTGGGGTTTGTTTTTATGACCATGACCGTGTGGTATGGCGCCCTGCTGGGCTGCACGATGGAATATGGGGAGAACAATCGATTTCGCGTCGAGATGGATCCGCTGTTCTTTCTCCTTGCGATCCTGATCATCATGGAGGTTGGCCGTTGTGCGGTGGGTTGGATAACCCGTCAAAAAACCGGGAGAGACAGCACCCCGGCCGGCGAGCGGCGTCAAGCTCCGTGAGCCGTATGGCCTGCATCGCGTTCCGTTTTTCTTATGACGCCGCGCATCATACACATGATCTATTTTCCGTGGGACCGAACCGGAACCTTGTTGAAGGATCAGCATGATTTTGATCATCGGCCCCATGAAAACATGGTTCGGTATGCGGAGGAATTCGACGTCGTGCTATGGACATATGATAAGGCGGAGGACTTCTGCCGTTCGCACTACCCCGACATCGGCCGGTTGATGCATACCTTGGCGCACCCGACGATGAGAGTGGATGTCCTGCGCTGGCTGGTCGTTTGGCATTTTGGGGGGATCTATTGGCAATACGACATGAATCCGTTGGCGCCCATGGACCGGATGTTGCCGTCAAAAGGGAAAGAGGCAAAAGTGTTCACGGAGTTCGTTGCCGATTCGAAGCATTGCCGGAAGATGGCGGCTGAGCCGATTCGAAGAGGGGAGCCCGAAGAGCCGGTTCGGATATTGAACCAATGCTTTTCCGCCATTCCCCGGCAACAATTTATCCGCAAGGTACTCGATCTCATATTGGAGCGGTCGAGGACGCTGGTTCCGAAAAAAGATTACGACATCCTGTACATTTGCGCCAACGCCGCCGTCAGCACGGTGTACGATCAGTTCGGAAAGCACGATGCCATGGTGGAGCGGGTATCGCGGGCCGACACCCGGTCATTGATGCAGATAGAATACAAGGGGACCTGGCGGAAGGAGAAGCGGGCGACAGGCCCTCGGGCGCCGGGTATGGGACACCGGGCCCGGGAGCGGGCGAAGCGGGTTCTCAGGGCATTTCCCGGATTGGAGGCGGGATTCTATCGATATGTGCGGCCGCATGCGCATGAAAAAGGGTTGCAGGTTGCCGCGTCGCCGCGCAGCGGCAAGCGGCCACTTGGCGGCGGAGCCGCCGACGTGGCAGGTGCTTCGTGCCTTGTGCTTCGTGCTTCGTTGGGGGGCCGTTTGCGGGAGTTGGGGATCCGGTCGGTGTTGGAGTGCACACCCGGCGGGATATCGGTGTATGGGGAAGAGCGTGTGCCGGGAATTAATTGGTATGTGACCAGCCCCGTCCGTCATAGTCCTAATCTTAATCCTAATCGAACTGATCATGATTATGATTATGAAAGGAGTATTCCCGCTTCGCAGGTGTCATTTATAAATCCGATGTATTCGCGGTTGCCGCGGGTGGACGCCATGGTGTTGGTGGATTATCTGGATCAGATTCCGAACGCGGACGTTTTGCGGATCGTTGATCGCGCCCGCCGGGCCGGTATTCGCTGGCTTGTGGCAACGCATTATCCGAATTTGAATGCGAACTGGGACACGTACGTGGGCGAGTGGCGGCCGATTAATTTGGTTCGGCCCCCTTTCAATCGGCCGGAACCAGCCTTTGTGGTTCCTGATCCTGATCCCGAGCGGCGTCCGGACCGGGTCCTTGCGGCGTGGCTGCTGTCCGGATGAACCGGTCCGCATGTGTGTCCGGATGCCGGCCGGCATGAATCACCGGATTGGAATATTCTCAACCCATTGAAGCAGGGAAGGATCGACCATGCATCCAAATTCAGAATTATTGTTTGCGAAATACGCAAAATCATACTTCCAGTCCGGCATGTCCGTTCTCGAGGTCGGACCGGACAAGGTTCCCTCAACGATTGAGAAGATGGTGGGAGACCCGAAAATCCGGTGGGAGTATCTGGGGTATGGAGATACCATATTGCCGGTTACCCACCGCACACAGAACGACACGATCTACCCCCTGGAGAGCAACTCCTATGATATTGTCCTTGCCGCGAATGTGATAGAGCACGTCCGTCAAATATGGATATGGGTGAAAGAACTGGCCCGATTGTGCCGGCCCGGAGGTTATGTCGTGCTCATCAGTCCCGTAAGCTGGACACATCACAAGGCCCCGGTCGATTGCTGGCGAGTCTACCCGGACGGCATGCGCGTTCTCTTTGACGAGGCCGGCTTGATGGAAGAACTTGCCCGATTTGAATCGCTCGAATGTCCCGAATATCCCCGTCTTATTCCCGGGGTAAGCAAAACGTTTGCCCTGCGGATCTATGGGCGTCGCTGGGTATATATGAATCGACTCCTGGGATATTTCAAATGTCCGGTTGAGGCGGCGTATGACACCATTGCCATCGGGAGAAAACCGGCGGATGGAGCGGATGAGGCATTATGGTCCGCCGAGGAAGAGGGGAAGATAAAGACCATAGAAAACAGTCCGTGAAGGAAATCCACTTCGCCCTGCGCGTATCTTCCCGCATCCCGCATCCCGGATCCCCATAACTAACCTCCCAAAACCAATTCCCATGAAACGTCTCATCTTTTGTCCCGGAATCTGCCAGATCGTCAACGCGGCGGCGGCCCTGGATCGGGATCATGGTCAGGATCACGCGGATCAGGAGGATATCCTTGTTCTATTCGGACGCAGCCGGGAGTCGGTTTACGGGCGGGCCATGAAGGAAATGGCGCGGGATGTATGGCCGTGGCGAGACATATGCTGGGCGGAGGATATTATTCTCTGGTATATGCCGACCCGCCGTTACGCTCCCGTGGTCCGGGAGGTATTGAACAATCGTTACGGACGTAATGTCGATGAAATCTGGATATCCATGTTATGGGTGGATTCAACGAAACTCATTTTGTATGCCTTTCCGAATGCCCGCGTGGTGTTGTTTGAAGACGGCGTGGTAGAATACATTGGGCAGGGTATGGCCTGCGGCTATGACCGTTGGAAGCGTTTGCGGCCCGGACAGTGGCCGGGGGCGTTCAAGCGCGAGTGCAGTCATTGGAATGCCCGTTCCGAGTGCATGGAAATCAATGAAATCTGCATGCGGGATCTCAAGCGCGTGGATGTGATGTATTCGTACCTGGACGGTATGCTGAACATGCCTGAGTATCTTTCCCGGGTTCCCCGGGTTCATGTGGATGACGCATGTCTGCGGAATCGTTATCGGGCCCTGGCGGAACCGGTGTGTGCATCGGAATACGCCCAGCCCCCCGTGGCGCGGGATGAATCGGTCCTGTTATTCCTGCCGCAGCCCTTTGCCGTGCTGTTTCTTACCACGGAGGATGAATATCAATTATATCGATCCGCGGTATCCCTGATTCTGGAGAAAGGGTACACCGTCCTGTGGAAAGAACATCCCCAGGAAACCACCCCGTTGGCGCCACGACTGAAGGAGGAATTTGGCGATCATCGATTGAAGTTGATTCATGCGCGGCAGCAGTTGCCGGTTGAGAGTCTTGTGGCGGGTTGGAACCTGGCGGGGGTGGTATCGGTATCCTCCACGTCTCTGCTGTATTTACATGGATTGTACGGATATCCCATGTTTACGGCATCGGATCAATTGACGTTGGATCGATGGCTCAAGCGAACGGAAAGAGAGTTGGCCCGCCTTTTTCTGAACTATGTTCCAGGACTGGACGAGCTTCCGGTTGCGGGAAGCGGCGGGGAGACGACACAGGCGTGCTTGTAAGGGGATATTCGGGAGGGGCGGTTTCGCCGTGTGCCGGCTGCCCGGGTCTTTGTACTTCGATGTAGCGCATTCAAGGTGCAGGCCGACGATACACGCATGCCGGTAGGTCAGGCATTCCTGCCTGACCCGGTCGGGCAAAAATGCCCGACCTACTTCGCGCGGCCTGCTTCGCCGCTATGGGTTCTTTTAACTTGAGCTTGGCCAATATCCTGGTCGAGAATATCTAGAAAGGAATGAACACATCATGATCAAAGGTAAAAAAATATTCATCACCGGGGGAGCCGGGTTTATTGGTTCCACCCTGATCGGGCAATTGGTGGAGCACAACAAGATTGTCGCGTTCGATAATCTATCGCGGAACTCGCTACAGAACAAGCCGTACAAGGAGCATCCGAACCTCAAGCTGGTGGTGGGGGACGTGCTGGATTATGATGCGCTGGCCAAGGCCATGGAGGACTCGGATATCATTGTACACTGCGCGGCGATTGCGGGGATTGATACCGTGGTGAAGAATACGGTCAACACGATGCGCGTGAACATGGTCGGTTCGGCGAACGTGCTGGAGGCCGCCTCGAAGCTGGAGCACTGTGATCGAGTGGTGTGCTTCTCGACCAGCGAGGTATTTGGGACGAATGCGTTTCGCTCAACGGAGCTGGATAAGACGTCCATCGGAAAGGTCGGCGAAGCGCGATGGACGTATGCGGTGAGCAAGCTGGCCGAGGAACACCTCGCTATTGCCTACTATCAGGACCAGTGGTTGCCGGTGACCGTGGTGCGGCCGTTCAATGTGTATGGGTTCGGCCAGGTGGGCGAGGGCGCCATACGCATTTTTATCGAGCGCGCCTTGAACAACAAACCCCTGAAGATCAATGGCGACGGCACGCAAATCCGCGCATGGTGCTACGTGGACGATATGGTTCGAGGCACCCTGCTGGCCATGGAGCATCCCAAGGCCGTGGGCGAGTCCTTCAATATCGGCAATCAACGAGCTGTAACGACCATCTATGGCCTGGCCAACACGGTGATTCGCGTATTGAACTCTAAATCCACCATCGAGTTCGTATATAAGGAGTATGCGGATGTGGAGTTGCGCATCCCGGATGTCAGCAAAGCCAAGAATCTCATCGGCTTTGAAGCAAAGGTGGATTTGGACGAGGGCATAGAGCGTACGGCGAAGTATTACCGAAAACATGCGTCATCCTGAGGGTTGCCGAATGCCCATGCCGGCCGGTACATGATCGCAGGGCGGCTGGAATCCGTAGTCTGCTGGAGGGCCATGCAAAGAACACTGGAAACGTCAACATCGTGGATCCATGGTGTCCACTTGGATCAGGACGGTCGATCCGGGGTTCGATTCCATCCCGCCGGGGTGGACGAAGGCATCGTATTTGTGCGGTCGGATGTGCCGGGCGAGCCTGAAATTCGATGTCTTCCGGACCGTCTCAAAACCATGCCTCGCTGGACATCGCTGGAAGAAGGCGGACATTGGGTGCATCATACGGAGCATGTTCTCGCGGCGATCGCGTTCGCCGGTGTGGATAATCTGCGAGTGGAAATCAATTCGGATCGCCTTCCGTTTATGACGGACGGATCCTGCGCGCCGTTTTATGATTTGATTCAACAAGCCGGCTTGGCGGACCAGGGCCTGCCGCGCAAGATATACCGCCTGAAAGAACCCGCGTTTTTTCTGGATGACCGGGGCACAACCGGTGTTCCGCTGGATGCTCCCTCCGTGCAAAACGGGCGTTACATTCTGGCCCTGCCTTCGGAGGGGTTTTCCGTCTCGACGGTGTTTCACTGGTCCCATGTGGAATCGCTGCCCGTGGGCGTAGCCGAGTATGAAGCCTTGAATGAGAGTACCGAGCGATCCCTGTTAACCTCGCGCAGTTACCTGGTGGAAACCGAGAAGGAGCACGTTCGCGGGCTACTGGGGCCCATAGAGGATCGGGTAATGATGCTGTATCCCGGCTGTCCGCCCGCCCTGGCCCAGGAGGCCGCCCGTCACAAGATTGTGGACTTTATCGGCGATATGATGATTCTTGGAAAGCCGTTGGCGGGGCGATATCTTGCTTTTCGGGCGGGACATCGGATTCACCATGAGTTTCTGCAGTCATTGATCGCGCAGGATTTGCTGGAATGTATCGAACCGGTAATTTCTTCAGGAAGGGGAGCCCCATGAAAGAAGCGGAAGTTCGGGGCGAAGGTGCGCACAGCCTGTCCATAATTGTGATGGCCTATGACGAGGTGGATAACCTGGAGCATGTTTTGCGCGAGGTAGACGAGCATGCGATGGGGACGGGCCGTCCCTATGAAATCATTATTGTGGACGACGGGAGCACGGATGGTACGGCCGAATTGGCCGATGACCTGTCCGGACGCATTTCCGGCGCCCGAACGGTTCATCATGAAAGGAACAAAGGTATAGGAGAGGTTCTTCGAACGGGTTTTAACGAGGCGCGTCATGACTTGGTCACTATTGTGCCGGCCGATGGACAATATCCCGCTGAGATTCTTCATCTGTTTCTTCCGCACATGGCGGAGCATGATGTGGTCCTGGGGTATGTTCCCAAACGCGACAGCCCCATCATGGCCATTGTTCTGTCCCGGATTGAGAGAATCCTGCTGACTCTCCTTTTCGGCCGTTTCCCTGAATTCCAGGGTATTTACATGTTTCGTCGTTCTCTGCTTCAACGCTTTCCGCTGACGTCGCAGGGACGGGGTTGGATCATCCAGATGGAATTGATCATTCGGGCAAAACGGGCGGGCTGTCGCATAACGAGTGTGCAGACCCCGATGCGTCGTCGTTTGAGCGGCGAGTCGAAGGCGCGAAATCTGAAGTCTGTAATCGCAAATACCCGGCAGATGCTGGCCTTGTTCTGGCGCATGCGCATCTGGAAGGATCGGCGGGGTTGACGTACCGGGTCCCCGCGAGGGAGATGATGGCATGGTTAAAGTAACACCGGTTAAGGCGTCCGATGTGGCGGATTCTGTGGGGGTCCCGCTCATGGGCCCCGATCTGGTCATCGACCGGATCTGTCCCGTTGTTTCCCTGTCGGAGGGAGCACTCGCGTTCCTGCAGAACGATCGCGAGGATTTGGTGGATGCGATTAATCGGATCCGCCGAGTATTCATTATTGCCGCGCCGGCCTGCAAAGGTCGACTGCAGTGTTCCCATATCCTGGTGCCGGATCCCCGCCTCACGTATGCCCGGGTCGCGGCCCGTTTCTTTGAAGGGCCGCCGTCGGCGGGGATATGTCGCACGGCGATCATTGATCCTTCGGCTCGATTGGGTCAACGCGTTCGGATCGGATCCTTCAGTGTGATCGGTCCGGACGTGGAGATCGGCGATGATACACAGGTGGATGCCCATGTGGTTGTTCAAGAGGGCACTCGTATCGGTCACCGTTGCCGGATATCGCCGCACGTGGTGATCGGTGAGCCTTTCGGATATGATTTTGACGATAAGACCCCGGTGCCGCTTCCCCAATTCGGGGCTGTCTGCATTGGAGACGATGTGCGAATCGATTCGCACGCAAGCATTGCGCGGGGCACGCTCGATGACACGTGGATCGGGAATCATGTGAAGATCGGAAGCCAGGTGAGGATCGCCCACAATTGCCGCGTGGATGAGGGGACGCTCATCATAAGCGGCACATGCCTGTGTGGAAGTGTGCGGGTGGGACGTCATGTATGGATCGGCGCCGGGGCGCTGGTACTGGAAGGAGGAATTGCGATCGGTGATGACGCCCTGATCGGGGCCGGGGCCGTGGTCGGGAAGACGGTGCCGGAGCGGGCCATGGTGTCGGGCAATCCGGCCCGGGTTTTTCGCATGCGCAAGCCGGAGGAAAGGTTTTGATATGACGCGACGGGGGAGCATGCGAGTCTGGCTCGGCATCGTCATCAGCATGGTGTTCCTGCTGTTGGCCATCGGAAACGTCGAATGGCAAGATGTGCTTCGGGCATGGCGGGCCGCCCGGATAGTGCCCCTGGTCGGCGGGCTGGCCTTGTTGATCGTGGCTTGGGGAATTGCCGCCGTGCGTTGGCGTCTGATCCTGGCGCCGGCGCCGCACCTTAGGATTCGCGATACGTTTGCCTATATCATGATCGGTTTTTTCGCGAACAGCGTTCTCCCTTTTCGGCTGGGCGAAGTGGCCAAGGTCACCCTGATGGGACGCCAACGGAATCTGGGCATCAGCCGAACTTTGGGATCCGTTATCCTGGAGCGGGTGATGGATTTGCTTTCCATGGTTGTGATCCTGTTGATTCTGGCCATGATCATGGATATTCCCCCTGTCATCCGGGCGGGCATGACCACGGTTTCCGCAAGCGGTATACTCTTCATTGTGGTCCTGGCACTGCTATCGTTTCAAGAGGAGCGTTTGCAGCGAATGATTGCGGTGTTGAGTCGGTTTGTTCCTGAAAGTCTGACACGGCGGCCGGCCATTCTGCTGCACAATTTCGGTCGCGGCATACGGGTGATTCGAAATCCATTCAATTTTCTCGGAGTGTTCATGCTGACTTTCGCGGCCCGTTTGTTCGGCGGAAGCGCCGTGCTGCTTTGGCTATACGCCTTTAATCTCCCTGTCCCCTGGTTCGCGGCCTTCTTCGTATTGGTGGTGGTCAACCTTGGCTCAGCCATCCCCTCGTCACCGGGATACATCGGTGTCTATCATTACCTGGCCATCCTGGCTTTGTCGGTGTGGATCCCGGATCGGGGTCCGGCCCTGGCCTACGCCATCGGTACGCATGCGCTCAACATGCTGGCGAACGTATCCCTCGGCGCATGGTTTCTGGGGCGGGAGGGCATCAGTTTGCAGGCGATCAGGGGGCTCGAGCTATCGGAGGTCGGTGATCAAAGCTCCAATACGGTCCAGGCGTCCCATTAGCGGTGCGGGTGCGGCGTCGCCTTGGGGGACGCGTAGGGCGGACGTGGTTTCTGGACGCGAAGATAGGTCCTTTTCATGACAGACAATGGTACAGAAAGGCGAGTGCGCGCACTCATAGCGGAGAACCTGAATATTCCGGTTTCGGAGGTATCCGATGACTTGGGAGCGGGCCGTGTTGCGGAGTGGGACTCGATGGGGCATGTGCGCCTTATTGTCGCGTTGGAGGCCGAGTTTGGTCGTCAATTGGACGAATCCAAACTGATGGAACTCGAAACGGTGGCCGATATGATTCGCGTTTTTGGATCCGATGAATCGCCCGGGGAATCTCATTCCGATGCCGGATAGCATACTCCATGCTGTTCGGGAGCATGCCGTGCATTCCGGTGCCACGGCGATCATCGATGCGGATGGCAATTGCTTGACCTATCGCGAACTGCATTCCGCCACCGAAGCCTTTGCGGATGACCTTACGAAGACCGGAATGACGCCGGGTGATCGCGTAATCGTTGTGGCCGGAAAGGGCGGCAGCTTTGTCAGTCGCTATCTTGCGATTCATCAAGCGGGCGGCATCGCCGTGCCGCTGGATCCGGAGACGCCCGTACGGCGCATGAGGATGGTGGCGGACATATGCCGTCCCCGCCTGATCGTGTCCGATGAAGGTATTCGGGAGGGTGCGGAAGACACCGGGACCGGAGATACGAAGGAGGACCGCAACGGCGGATTCGTTTCCGATCGACCGGCGGACCTTCTGTTCACTTCGGGAACGACAGGCGATCCGAAAGGCGTGTTGTTGACACATGGAAATCTTGTGGCGTCGGCACGGAATATCAATGCCTTTATCGGGACAACAACGGATGATGTTGAGATTATCGCTTTGCCCCTGTCCCACTCCTTCGGTTTAGGGCGACTGCGATGTCTGCTATGGTTGGGTGCGTGCGCGGTGCTTGTAGATGGATTCAGCCGCCCCAAGCAGCTCTTTCGTGCGATGTCGGACCACTCGGCAACCGGCATGGGCATGGTTCCGGCGGCTTGGGCGTTGCTGTACAAGTTGAGCGGCCGCCATATCGGCGGATATGCCGATCGTCTCCGCTATGTGGAAATCGGCAGTGCGCCCATGCCGCTTGAAGACAAGGAACAGCTGGCCGCATTGCTGCCCCGGACCCGGATATGCATGCACTACGGCTTAACCGAAGCTTCCCGGGCGATATTTCAAGAATTTCACGAGGATGCGGGCAAACTGGATGCCCTGGGGCGGCCAGCGCCGTTGGCCGATGTATGTGTGAAGGATCAGCGGGGTGTGGACATTTCGACCGGGGAGGTCGGAGAAATCTGCGTCAGGGGGCCCATGGTGATGCGCCGGTACTGGGCGCAACCCCAACGTACGGCCGAAAGTTTCTGGGGGGAGTGGTTTCGGACAGGGGATTTGGGTCGGTTTGATGAGGATGGGTTGATTTACCTGCACGGCCGCATGTCGGAAATCATTAATGTGGGGGGGCGCAAGGTATCGCCGGAAGAAGTTGAACGGTCGCTTCGCGACATGCCGGGGATTGTAGATGCCGCATGTGTGGCGGTACCCGATGTCATCTCTGGAGAAGCGGTCAAGCTGTTCGTGGTTCCGGAGACCGGAAGCAGCCCCGAACTGGGGGAAATCCGGCAGTTTCTCAAAGAACACCTGGAACCCTACAAACTGCCCACCGTGTTGGAGCCCGTTGCCTCCATACCGAGAACAACGTCGGGGAAAATCCAGCGGCAGCACCTTCTGCGAAAAGTGGAGTCGGAGACGGAATGAAAATCGATCACATAGGCCTGGTGGTGAAGAGCGTTTCGGAGGCGGCGAGCCAATTGAGTGCGCGGTTCGGTTATGTCGTGGCCACAGATATGATCGATGTGCCTTCGCAGAAGATTCGGTGTCAATATGTCGAGAACGCCCAGGGTGTACGACTCCAATTAATCGAGCCATCGAGACCCGATTCTCCCGTATCGGGAGCCCTGAAGAAGGGCGGCGGGTTGCATCACATCTGCTATGCCTGTTCGGATCTGACACGGGAGTTGGAGCGGTGCCGGCGTGCGGGAGGGCTTGTTGTCACAAAACCGTTTTCCGGCGAGGGTGTGGGCGGACGCCTGGCCGCTTTTGTGATGGATCCCGTGCTGGGATTGATTGAGTTGGTGGCCGAGGACTGATGGATACGAGCGGCGACGCTCCGCTGTGGGTTCGCTTATGGTCTTGGATAATACATAATGAATTCAGAGACAAAACAACATCCTCCGCACTGTGACGCCCGGCCCGGAGGGGAACGTCTCTATTTGGGATGGTGGCTGGTGATGGCCGTGCTCCTTCTGCATATCTATGCCCGCCATGTACCTTGGCCCTGGGTGGTATTCGTGGCTGATGACTGGGCGAATTATCCACAAACACTGTGGTATGATTCTTTTTGGGATGCGGTCCGCACGGGTCTTCAGAATCCGAATCGCCCGATCAGCACCGTGGCGGTGGAAACGGTGTTCCCCTTATTCGGGCGCAATCCGTTGCCGTGGACACTGCTTTCGATAACGGCCAATGCGCTGTTGCTTATGGCGGTCATGAAAATGGCCCTTGAGCTGTCAGCGTCTCGTCGGATGGCCGCCCTGTCCGGTATTGTACTGGCGGTGCTTCCGAACCTGACGGAGACCTATCTCTGGTCCACTCAGATTCTAAACGAGGTCTCCTGTGCGCTGGTGTTTTACGCCTTGAGCGCTTGGATGTGGATAGCCTATATGCGGCTGGGCGGCGCATGGCGGTTGGTCGTGTCGGCGTTCGCGTACTTGATCGGACTGTTTTCCTATGAAGCCGGCATTCTTTTGCCGGCTGCTTATATGGTGCTGATTCCGTGGAGGCAAAAGCCGTTTGGCGGCATGCTTCGTCTTATGCCCTTTGCTGCGATCTGTCTTCTGTATATGGCATGGCGGGTTACGGACGCGTTCGGGACGAATCAATCATGGTATTACCCTCCACACATGGAGGCGGGCATTTCACTGTGGGGAGTCGGATGGAATATTCGTCAGATGATCCATTGGTGGGCGGGGGATCACATGTTCGGTTCAATGCTGTCCGGGTTTCAAAGCTTTGCCATGCTGGCTCCCTGGACGCGACGCTTCCTGGTGCTGGGCAATATCCTGGTGGTGGGATTGATCGGATGTATTCTCCGGCGTTTAGGCTCTGGATCCGCGCGCAAACCTCTTCTGGAGGGGCATGCTGCCGCATGCCCTTGGGCACGCAAGAGCGTGCCCCTCCATGAGGGCACAACCACACAAGAATGCGAAACAGGGATCGAAACACAAACCTTTTCTCTGCTTCAGATTGTTTCATTCGGCGTGGTATGGACCGGAGCCGCCATGGCCATTCCCATCCTGTCGTATACGGAAAGCCGGTTAATGGTGCTTCCCGCCATTGGCATCAGTCTGTTGACCGCCATTGCGTTCTCCCGACTTTCCATACGCTACTGGGGCGCATTATTGTTCGTGCCCATGGTTCTTGCATTGACCGCCAATCAGGGAACCACGGAGAGTTATCGTCAGGTGAGCGTCTTCAACGATCGGTTGTATACGCATCTGGAGCAGACAAAAGAGGAATGGCGGGATAAGGAAGCCGTCCTGTTTGATACGCGGGCCATGCGGAACCGGCTGACGCCCGGGCTGTTGCGGCCGGTCGGAGAAGATGAGGCCACGTGGGCCCGATATAACAATGCCCTGTTGTTTCGGGGGTTTCTTCCCGCCGGCATGATCCGGTTGATCACCGGGGAATATCGCACGCCCGTTCGCATTGTCCATGATGTGGAGCATGGCGCCCGGATCGAAGGCGATACGCTGTATTGGCATGCCCGGTACAATCCCGCTTGGCCGTATGAAACGCCCATGGACCGGGTCTTTGTCGTGGATGTTCATGAGGTTGCGGTAAGTGGCAAGCGGTAAGCGGGACTCGACCAAGTATTCCCTGCTCAGACTCTGGGCGGAGACCGAAGAGTGTGAACAGAAGATCGCGAAGGACGCCAAGGTTCTTAGTGAAACTTTATTTTCGTTATCCCCTTCGTGTTCTTTGCGTACTTCTGTAAAGAAATCCCTGTTTGGACCCTGGGTGGAAAAAGAATACAGGAAATAAGTAATGCAACCGATTATATGCAAAACGACTCTGCTGAATCCGTTTTCCTGTGAAGGAAACCGCTTTTGGCAAAAGGTTTATACAAAATCCTGCCGCGGCGGTGGAGTGAAGACGCGACAAATCTATCGTGCGCTGTTCGCCTTGGGAAAGATGTGTCTACCCAGGGCGCGGGGGCGGGCGGTAGTTACACTGGACGGTGTGCCCCGAACATTCGTCTATCCTTTGTTCAATACCCAGTACCACGCTTTGTATGATCCCCTGTACGCGTATGGGTACGAGGCGGAAACGGCGGCTCTAATTCGTCTATTGTTGCCCGGCGCCGATCATTTCATGGATGTGGGGAGCAACTGGGGCTATTTCACCCTGTTTGCCCGGGCATGCGGATATGCCGGGAGGATTTCGGCTTTCGAGCCTCAAACCGACGTGTACCGGGAAATGCAGGATATCCTGAAGCAGGTCGGTCTATTACATGAGGATACGATGCTCTATAACAAAGCGGTTGCGCGTCGTCATGGCCGTGTTGATCTGGTGTCGCCGGACGGGATGCACAGTGGAACGGCCGGAGTGCGGCCCGGACATGCCATTGAGGCGGTGCCTCTGGATGATTATGCCGGCACGGAACCCGGCTTGATCAAAATCGATGTAGAGGGATATGAAGGGGAGGTGCTCGCCGGGGCGGGTGCCGTGCTCGCTGATTGCCGGCCCTATATTATATTCGAGAGCTGGCGGGATTCCGGTCAAGTGGAACAGACCCTTCAACCGTTCAGAATGTTGACCGAAAGTGACTACGTCTTCTACCAGCCGGCTTTATTGAAGGATACCCGGGCCGGATCTCTTCCCTTGGTATATGGCGAGTACTGGGACCTGGAGCCGGAAATGAATCTGGCGCTCTACCCTTTTGAAATGGACCGGCGTTTCCTGCTACGACGGCAATTCAATGTTCTGGCGTGTCCGGCCGAAAAAAGCGGGGAAACACTCCAGGCGCGGCTTCAGAATGAGTAATGCAGGAGAACGAGGTCCTTGTACGAATCTCTGCCTTGCTCTGCCTTTCTCCGTGGTAGGACGGAAGAGTTGACCGCGGAGTAAGGCAGAGAAGGTCAGAGGGGGAAGGATTGGAATCTCTTTCATGCTCTGACTTTCTCTGTGGTAGATCCGAAAATTTGACCACGGAGTAAGGCAGAGAAGGTCAGAGGGGGAAGGATCGGAAACTCTGTCTTGCTCTGACTTTCTCCGTGGTAAGAAGGAAGATTGACCACGGAGTAAGGCAGAGAAGGTCAGAGGGTGTAGGATTGGAGTCTCTTTCATGCTCTGACTTTCTCCGTGGTAAAAACAATGAGCCTGATCAGAAAATGGCTGGCAACCTTGCGGAATCGGCTGGAAGGGTTGGATTATGTCCTTCTCTCGGTGCGGGGTGGCCGGCATCCAGATAGGTATGACGCCATGAGGCGCCGTGAGGGGTTGACGCCATTCCGAAAGGCCTGGTGGTTGTGTACGCAGCTCGAAAGCTATGGGACCTTGCGAAGGTATGCGAGGCTCCTGGATAGGTTTCAGGTTTCAGGTTTCAGGTTTCAGGTTGAGGGCAGTCAGAAGCCGGGAGTTCTGAAGCCAGCCTTTAACCTCCAATCTCCAACCTGCAACCCAAAACCCGCAACCCAACAGAGCACGAAGCACTCCTCCCGCGTTCTCATTCTCCGCATGAACCATCTCGGCGATATGATTCATCTCATGCCGACGGTGCGGGAGATCCGGCGGCAGCGGCCGGATTGGCGGCTGGAGCTGATTACGGGACCATGGAACAGGGAGTTGGTTAAGATTTATGACTTGTTTGATGAGGTTCATTATTGGACACCGGATGTGGTGCAGTATCATCGGGGTAATCGAAAGGATGTTCTTGCAAAAACGAAAGAACGCAAATGGGTCGAGGCCTTGCGTAGGGAAGGCGTGGACATGGTATTTTGTCCATCCTCGCCCCATTTCTGCGAACTGCCGGTGATAGTCGGACTCCGACCGGGGACATATGTGGGCGGGGAGTGGAAGATGCCGCCGAGCCTATTTGCCTCCGTGGGTGCTGCCGTGAAAAGTATACCGGACGCAACGGACATGGCGGAAAGCCGAACTGCGCTGGAAGACGCAGATGTCCGGGCAACGCTCGGGATAACTCCCTGGGGAGGGGAATATATCACACTACCCTTCAACAGTCGGCACTACGAAATGAACGCCATGGGTAATTTCCTGCCGCTCATGGGACTGGAACGGCCGGAGTTAAAGCTGTTTTTCCCGGTATCCGAATCGGCGCGGGAACGAGTAGCGGGAGGAGTGTCGGGTGTCGAGGGAAGCGTGTCGGGTGTCGGGTGTCGGGTGTCGGGGGAACAAGTACACGAAGCACAAAGCACAAAGCACGACGCACGAGCACCCTTGGTGCTATTGTTCCCCGGGAGCGGTTGGCCGGGAAAGAATTGGCCGGCCAACCGGTTTGCCGCGCTGGCTGATTGGTTGATAAACGAGTATCGAGCGCGCGTATGTATGCTTGGTGTGCCGGAGGAGTGGGCGTTATGTGAGCGGGTGGTATCGGCCATGCAGGGCCGTGCCGAAAACGTGGCCGGTAAGCTGTCACTGGAAGAATCGGCCGCATTGATGGAGTCAGCCGCACTGATCATTGGAAACGATAGTGCTCCGATACATATTGCCGCGGCCCGGAATCGGCCGACCGTATCACTGTGGGGCCCCACCTTCCCGGAGAAATGGGCGCCGCGAGGAGATCGGCATCTGGTTGTGCGCGCCGATCATTGCGACGGGTGCATCTATTGGCATCCGAATGCGCGTTGCCACGGCCGGCCGGCCTGCATGACCACCCTGTCTGTGAAAGCGGTTACGGGGGCAATCCGCGGGGCGGGGGTTCTGTCCGGCATTATCGATCCTACGCTGGAATCACGCATCGCTGCACCATGAAGCAGAACAGCAAAGAGCCCATGGTGAGTGCCGTTATCACCACCTATAACCGTGCGGACTATCTCCGAAAAAGCCTGCACAGCGCTCTGTCCCAATCGTATGAGAACCTGGAGGTAATTGTGGTGGACGATGCTTCCACCGATGGTACGCATGCGTTGTTGACTGACCTGGAGCGGCAGGAACCGCGTCTTCGCGTAATCAGGAGAACGGTAAATTCCGGTTTGCCGGCGGTAGCCCGCAATGAAGGTTCCCGGGCGGCCCGGGGGGAATACCTGGCTTTTTTGGATTCCGACGACTATTGGCTGCCGAACAAGCTGGACAAGCAGGTGGCCTTCATGGAGGGAAATCCGGTATGCGGTTTGTGTCATACCTATTGTCAAATAGAGGAACCGGACGGGCGGCACCTGTACATACGCCGGGAGAAGGATATGCCGCAATCCGGTGATTTATACAGGGATATGCTGCGAGGTAATTTCATCACTACCAGTTCCGTCATGGTGCGTAAACACCTGTTTGATGCGGTTGGAGGATTCCATGAGAGCCCCGATTTCCAAATTGGTGAAGACAAACTATTTTTTCTGAACATTATGCGTCTTGGGCCTGTTGGATTCCTGCCCGAGGTGCTCGCGGTTTACCGGAAACATCCGAATAATATCTGTCATTCGTCGGATCAGGTTAAAAAGGATATGGCCGGCCTTTTCTTCTACGAACGTTTTATGGAAATCCCGGATTATTTCAGAGACCGGGACGATCGAAAACTCGTGGAAGACGGATATGTACGGATATGTTCCGCCGCCTCCTATCGGGCAAGAAAGAGGGGGGATTTTCCCGTCGCGTGCCGAATGGCCCGGGCCGGTATGCGCGCTCGGCCATACAGCAGGAGATTGCTCAAGCAATTTATTCTGGCGAAATTATGCATTCAATAAACAGAGAAGATCAGGGCGGCCCGTTTACGGTGGACTGGGGAACCGGGATTATTGAGCGGCGGGACGATGCCGCGTCCGGATCATCCGGAACGGTGGAATATGTGGTGGCGGGTGATTTTGCCCCAAGCCGTCGCCAGGTGGAAGCCATAAGGGATGATGCACGGGTCTTTTACGGGGATGTAATTGAGGAGTGGCCAACAGCCGATCACGTGCTGTGTAACCTGGAATGCGTGTTTACGGACCGCACGGAACGACTGAACAAGGATGGCCCCCACCTGGTACAGCCGTCTTCCGAATGGGCGGGTGTGGAACGGTTGCCCGTGGATATTTATTGCCTGGCCAACAACCATATCATGGATGCCGGGGCCGGGGGGCTGGAAGACACGCGGAAGTTGATAGAAAAAAGTGGAAAGTCGGCCTGTGGGGCGGGTTTGCATGATACCCATCGCGCACCGTTATTCCTTCAGGATAAAGGTGTGAGGATTGCGATAATCAATGCCGCGGAGGCGGAAGAGGCGGGTGTGAATGAGGCGGGAGCCGGCGCACAGGTCTTGGATGCGGCGCTGCTTCGTCGTATGGGGGAGATTCGACAGGACGCAGACCTCCTCCTGGTCATTATGCATGCCGGCCGCGAGCATATCCCGTGTCCCCCTCCCTATATTCGAAAACAGTACCGGGACTTGATAGAATCCGGCGCGAACCTGGTTATCGGGCATCATCCGCATGTTCCCCAAGGCATCGAGTGCTACCGGAACGGCATCATACTTTACAGTCTGGGTAATCTGATCATGGACGATAAGAATCGGGCGTATCGGGATGAAGGGATGTCCGTCCGCGTGTTCATGGATGCATCCGGTGTGCGTCGTTTGGAGATACGCCCCCATTGCATTCGGGAGGGCGGGATACGGCTGATGCGTGAAGCGGAAAACCGGTCGTTCCTGGAAAGGCTCAAGAAGCTTTCCGGGTATTGTTCGGACAATCAATCATCGGCTGCGTTATGGGATGCGTACGCGGATTATTGGATGGCCCATGAGATGCCGGCGGAATTGGCGGGCAGTGCGGCGCTTTTAGTGGATGGGCCGCAATTGATTCAGTCGGCTGTGCGGGTGATGTCGGAAACGAACCGCCCTGGTGGGTGGTATCGCATGGGCGCGCGTATGCTCCCATTTCTGGCGAGCCGTATGGTCTATTCAAAGGAGTCGGTACAAGGGGAAGGGCCGCCGCCTCCATGCGTTAAACGGGGAGCGGAACGCCTCAGAAACCGTATGATGACGCGAGCGCATCGGGATCTGTATATCCACGCTATGAATCGAATCATTCAGCATGAGGCGGGGCAGGCGGAACAGTGGGCGGTTGATTTCGTGGACGCCTGGTTTAGACGCTCCATTTGAATGTTTCAGACGTTCGACGAACATGTCTCCTGCGGTATCCATCATTATCGGTACGTATAACTGTGCCCGATATCTTCCAGGGCTATGGACCTGTCTGGACGCACAGACGTTCCGGAATTATGAAATTGTGGTGGTGGATGACGCGTCCGACGACGGGGAAACCGTGCCTGCGCTGGAGGCCCGTGGAGACCGTATCCGTCTCATCCGCCGCGAATCGAACTCCGCGACCTGTGAACGTCCCCGGTATGAAGGCGTTCGGGCGTCGCGCGCGCCGCTATGCGCTTTCCTCGACGCGGACGACCGCTGGGATCCGGTGTTTTTGGAACGATGTGTGGCGTATATGGACCGAAACCCGGATGCGGCGCTGGTGCATACCTACGTGCGGGTGGTTGATGCGGAAGGACGTACGCAGCGGATACGGCATGAAAACGTCATGCCCGAGGGGGAGGCCATGAAACGGGCGCTATTGGAGCATTGTTACATCACAATCAGCGCGACGGTGGCCCGGCGGGATATCTGGTTGCATGCCGTGCCGGAGAATGAAATCAACGATTTTGGCATGGATCAGGATTTTTTTCTGAATATTGCCAAACAACATCGTATCGGATTCATCCCGGAAGTATTGGCGTCGTATCGCCGCTCGGATACCAGTGTGAGTGAAAAGAAGTGGCGAAGAGCGCCTCGTAATGTGAATACACTGGAACGCATATGTCGAAAACGCATGTGGGCCGGTGTAACGGATAAGGGAGAAATGATGCGTATACGGCGAGGGGCTTATATTGAAAATGCGGAGTATTGGCATCATAAGGGCCATCCGGTTCGGGCGTTGTGGTTTTGCGCGCAGGGTCTCCGAAGAGACCCTTTGGCTGGATCCTTGTGGAGCCGTGCGGCGCGTACTCTCTTCGGGTGGGTTCGCTCATGAGTCTTTCCCGGCGCGTGGCGGACCGTATTATGGGAACGGAACTATACGAGCAGTTTGTGTTTCGGAAGCGTGTCCTGTTCCAGTCCGATGAAGCATATGTTCGGCGTCGTTTTCGTGAGGTCCACGGGTATGAACCCGATCTGGAGCATCCCCGGACATACTGTGAAAAAATCACCTGGCTCATGTTGTACTATCGTCCTTTGCAGATGGCTTCCCTGGCTGACAAGTACGAAGTCCGTTCCCATGTACAAAACAGGATTGGGGAGGAGTATTTGAATCAGTTGTACGGAGTGTACACTTCCACATCGGATATTCCGTGGGAGGCCCTCCCGGATGCCTTTGCTTTTAAGGCAACGCATGGGTGTCACTGGAATATTCTGTGTCCGGACAGATCCAAATTGGATCGACAGAAATCTATCAGAACGATGCGTCGCTGGTTGAGATTGAATTATTACTGGTTTGGGCGGGAGTGGGTATATCGTTCGCTTAAACCCCGGATCATCTGCGAGCGTTATTTGTTCGATGACAACGGCACAGATCTGACGGATTATAAGGTGCACTGTTTTAATGGCCGTGCGCGATTGATTCAGGTGGATATGAACCGACATGGAGAGCATCGGATGGGATTTCTATCGCCTGACTGGGATTTATTACCGGTGGGCAAGTCCGTGCCCCGGTTGCACGGTGTGCCCCGTAGGCCTGCCTCGCTGACGCAGATGCTTGCCCTATCAGAAGAATTGGCTGAAAAGCAACCCTTGGTTCGAATCGATTGGTACGAGCATGAGGAGAATCCTTTATTTGGCGAGATGACGTTTTTGCCCGGCAGGGGACTTTCTGCGTTCGATGAGGAAGAGCATGAAGCAGAATTCGGCTCATGGATTGAATTGCCGTCCCCTCACCGAAAGAACGAAGTACGTATGCGGATCAAATCGGCACTCCGAACGAAATGGTCATGAACAAAGTCCGGAATCACGCGTATGCGGTTCCTTGTGGCCTGATCACGAGTATCCCCTGCGCGCCATCGAGGATATGCATAAGCGTGTGACCGGATTTCCAAGCATGAATATTCGCAACCGACTCCCCTTTATCCGATTGCGAGCCTGGTTGAGTCGAAAGATTCCGGTTCGCCGTTCGTGGCATGCCGCGCAAATTCGCGGAGCGGCGTCCTATGGAGATGAATTACCTGTGTATGAGTTTATGACCCGCATACCGACGATTCGATGGTCAACGGAAGCCATGCCGGATCTGTTGACGCGTCATATATTATTTGAGGGCTTGTACCAGGAGGATGTGGTGGAAGCCCTTCTCGGTTTGAGTCCGCGTGGCGGCGTGGTTTTTGATATCGGGGCGCACCACGGATTCATGTCCCTCGTGGCGGCGTTGGCCGTGGGGGCGGATGGCCGCGTGGCGGCGTTTGAGCCCAATCCTTTATCCATCAGGCACCTAGAACGGAACCTGGCCCGGAACCGTTCGGCGCAGGTTGAGATTGTTTCCGCCGCGGTGGGGGACCGGATCGGCACGGTGTCACTCAACATCCAGAAGGGAACGGCCACCTGGAATACATCCATCTATCAAGAGTTCATACAACGGGGTTACGAGATCGAACAGCGGGAAGTCCCCATGACTACAATTGATGCGTATGTCCGGGAGACGGGTCTGGTTCCAAACGTTATGAAGATTGACGTGGAGGGCGCCGAATGCCTGGTTCTAAAGGGCGCGCAAGAGACCATCGAGCGTCATCGCCCCGCATTGATCATGGAGTTCAATCCCGCTGCGGCGCAGGCCGCGGGAACAACCATCGGAGAATTGGTGAATGGTCTGTTTCGTCAAGGCTATCGTTTATTTGCTTTGCGTCGAAACCGGTGGGGCCGCTATTCGTTCAAGCGGCAAGAGCCGTTTGATGAGAAGCGGCATTGCCGGGATGACCTGGCCAATGTCGTGTGCATATCCGAAGAATAAGAACGGGAAGAGTGGCTTGAGCGGCGGTTCTATTCCGGCCCGAATGGAGAAAAGAATGAACCACGGATGGACGGTTGGACGGGTGGACGGGGGAATCTTCATCTTTATCGTAAGCTTCGTCGAGATCGTTCGCGATAGACCGCTCTCGCTGGAAAAGTACCCATGACGGAAACCGAATATCTGATCGTTGGAGCCGGGCCCACGGGGTTGGGAGCGGCAGCGCGACTGCATGAGAAGAACCTGGATTGGTGTCTTCTCGAGGCCAAAGAACATTTTGGCGGATTGGCAGCCAGTTATGTGGATGAGCAGGGGTTTACCTGGGATCAGGGCGGACATGTGCAATTCTCGCATTATGATACCTTTGATCGCTACATGGATATGGCGCTCGGCCGGGACGGCTGGTTGAATCATGAGCGCGAAAGCTGGGTTCGTATTTGTAAGAATTGGGTGCCGTATCCCTTTCAAAACAACCTGCATCGTTTACCGCCCGCGGAACGCTGGGAATGTGTGCAAGGGTTATTGCAGGCATGGCGACAATCCTCTCAGATCGAAAATCGAAAATCGAAAATCGAAAATTTTCAGGATTGGATCCAGCAGACCTTTGGAGAGGGTATTGCCCGCCTCTTCATGTCGCCATACAATTTCAAGGTGTGGGCAATTCCGCCCGAGAAGATGGACTGGCATTGGATCGGGGAGCGGGTCTCGGTGCCCGAGTTGGATTCCGTGCTGCGGTCGATTTGCACGGGAGAAGATCAGGTCTCGTGGGGGCCTAACGCCACCTTCCGCTTTCCCAGACGGGGCGGTACGGGTGCGGCCTGGCAGGCCATCGGTGAAAAGCTGCCGTGCGATCGAGTCCGGCTGGGCTGTACGGTAACCGGAATTGATATAAAAGCAAAACAGGTGGTAACCGACACAGGGGAGCGCATAGCTTATCGGCATGTCATCAGTACGATTCCCCTGAATCATTTGATCGGCATGACGCCGGGCGTGGTGGAGGCGGAAAAGGCAAACGATCTCCGGTACTCGGCGACGCATGTGGTCGGCGTAGGTATGGAAGGCCAGACGCCTGATCATCTGCGCACCAGGTGTTGGATGTATTTTCCCGAATCCAACAGCCCGTATTACCGGGTAACCGTATTCAGTAATTACAGTCCGGAAAACGTGCCCCGGCCGGGGGAGCAATGGTCCTTGATGGCGGAGGTCTCGGAGAGTGTTTACAAGCCGGTGGATCAGGACCGGATTGTGGAGCAGACCGTGAACGCGCTGATGGAAGACGGTTTGATTCCAGATCGTGCGGCCATTAGCTCCAAGGCGCACTATATGCTTGAGCAAGCGTATCCAACGCCCTTCCTGGGGCGGGATGCCGTTGTGGACCCCATGCTCCGCGCCTTTGAGGCGTATGATATCTACAGCCGGGGACGTTTCGGGGCGTGGAAATACGAGGTGGCCAATCAGGATCATTCTTTCGCGCAAGGATACGAGTGCGTTGAGCGGCTGGTATCCGGTGGCGGAAGCGCGTATGAACATACCTTGTTTCACCCGGAAATAGTTAACAAGAGAAGAAATGCATAGTCAGCAGAGTGACGGCATGGATGGGTCGGCGGATTTGGATCGGAAGAGGCTTCAAACCCGGGATCGGGATTATGTCTTCGCCTACCTGCTCAAGGCGCATAAGAATCCGGACCAGGTCCGCCGCATGGTTGAGCGCTTCCATGTTGAGGGTGCGCACTTTCTGTTGACCATTGATAAACATGCGGATGTGAGGGCCTTCCGTACGGAGATGGGTCGCCTTCCGTCTCATATCCCCATACACTGGATCCGGCCGCTGCAAGACGGCCGGTGGTGCGGGCCCGGATTGGTTCAATCCAGCTTGCAGGCGCTTGAATATGCATTGAACATGACGCCGCCTCCGGCACAGATTCTGCAGATCAGCGGCCAATGTTACCCGATCAAACCCCCTGATCGAATCAGGAGCTACCTTCTCGATCTGGGGGATCGTTTTCTTATGAGACTGAGATCACCGTCGGACCCAAGATGGCGGGAGCTGGCCCGCGTTCGTCTCGAAAAATACCATTATTGTCTGCCCCGTTGGCTGCCCGTGGATCAGGGGTGGCGTGAATATCCGTTGGATCGTCCTCCCACTGCGTTCAAGGAGCGCCTCCTGGACAAGGTATTATCTCATATTTTCCCTTTACCCCGGAAGGGGCCTTCCGAAATCCAAACTCATTTCGGACATGCGTTCTGGAGCCTGTCGAGAGATGCCGCGTCGTATGTATTGGAATTTCATCAACGCCGTCCCGATTTATTCGATTTTCATAAGCGAACATTTGTTGTGGATGAGGTATTTATTCAAACCGTTATCGCCACATCGGCGTACTGGCGGGAGCGGGCCACCCAGACCGCCATGCATTATTGTGATTGGAGCAAACCTCGACCGCCGGCCGTACTAACGATGAATCATCGGGAGGCCTTGCGGGAAACGCCGTGCCTGACGGCCCGTAAGTTCGATGTCACGGTGGATAACCGGATTTTGGATTGGATTGATCATCATCTGCTTGGAAGATAATGGAGTGGTGACGGGTTACCGGACTCCCGCTCGCGATGTGCCGGCCGGACCGTGCCGTTCTTCAGGGCGAATATTTTCGGAGAAGCGCCGCGGGGATTTGGGGTAGAATCCTGCGGATTTGTCTCCATCGTTTCCGGCAGCCGGATACGGGAGGGAAGCAATTGGCATTGCGGATATCTTCCAGAAGCGTTGTTCGGTCAAGCCAATTCTGTTGTACAAAAAACGCGTAGTGGTGGACCACGGCCCGACAGGCCAGTACAATGAATTTATTCTGTTCCGGAATCCACTTTCCCCATCCATTTTCGTCTTCTTCCGGAACTCCGCCAATTTCCTCCCAATGACGATGGTCATAGCATATGCAGTTGATACTGAACGGGTAGGAAAAAGTCCGTGTGGTATCATCTTGTGCTCTTAACTCTCGGTTTGCCTGTTCAAGGTTTAGAAAACGCCGTACGAGAAATTCCGCGCACTGGGGATAAAGCCAGACAGGTCCCATGCGGTCGGTGACGATCGGCTTGTTGAAGCGGCGCACGAATTCCTCTCCCAGTTCAGGGAAGGTGGTCAGGAGATGATAGGCGCCCCGCTGATTGTTGGTGACGACGGGGGTCAGCAGGGAAAGATCGGGGTGGTCCTTGTAGTGTTCGTAGGCGTCCTGCAAAGCAAGATCCCAGTCGGATGAGACGAAGGTGTCTTCATCGATTTTGAAATAGAGGTTATGGGCATAGCGGCGAACGCATTCGTTCTGCATGTCGGAGATGGGTTTCCCTCGTCCGCGAGCGCCCCAGATGAAATCCCACGATATATCGGGATGCCGGTTTGGAAGGGAGCGGACAAATCGCCGATGTCGGCCGGTAATGCCACTGCATAACAAGCAGATGCGATCAAACCGGTTTGCCGAGCCGCCCTGAATCAGGAGATCAATGCATAGCTTGAGGCAATCCAGCCGATGGCTGGTCAGGATCATCAGGATATTCTTCATGCTGCCGAAATATATCGCAAATGATAAAGCAGAAGACAAGGCTTGTGAAAAAAGAGTTAGCCTTCGCAAAGCCGGCGGGCGGGCATAGCAAGGGAGACGGCAGGAATTTCATTAGCACATGCCATGGTAAAAGACTGGTCCGGAGCGAAATGGGAAGCTCTTGCGCATGAAGACGAGCCGCATGAAGCGACAGGAAAGTACGGATATTGGGATGGGGATCAGAAGAGGGGAACTACGAAACACGCGAAATGACGCGAAAAAATGAAGAGGTTAATACAGTTATTTTATCGTGTGAGTTGATGTCGAAAATTGGGAATTAATCTGGGGGGGGCTTGATGACCAGTATCGTTTATAAGGAAGACAGCTACAAAATATCCGGCGCTTGTTTTGAAGTATATAAGGAGAAGGGTAATGGATATTTAGAGGCTGTTTACCAGGAATGTCTAGCGCTTGAGCTCGAAAGCACAATGATTCCTTTTATTGAAAAGCCCTGGCTCAACCTGACTTATAAAGGAGTTCCGCTCAAACAGGGCTATGAACCGGATTTTATCTGCTATGGAAAGATCATCGTAGAAATAAAGTCCGTCAAGAAACTTGCTGATGAGCACCGGGCTCAAATCATTAATTATCTGAAATCTACCGGCATGCAACTGGGTCTTTTGGTTAATTTTGGTCATTACCCGAAAATGGAAATTGAGCGGTTTGTCAATCAGCCGGGATTTCGGAAAGATGGGTTATCATAAGAAATACTTATGCTATCAAGGTTTGGCATGATTGTATTTAATTTTCGCGATTTTTGCGTGTTTCGTAGTTCAATTCTTAGGAGAACCTCATGAGTTCGATACCACCCAACAACAGCCCCGTTGTCATCCTTGCAGGCGGAAAGGGGACAAGGTTGATGGAGGAGACGAATGCGATTCCCATGCATTGCGAGAGTAGGGCCGGGATGATGGGAAGGTGCGGATATAGTATAGCGATATTCGTTGGTTGGGTCGTTTACCGCTTTCCCGCATTCACAATATTCGGAGTCGGAAGGGTAATTTCATCCGTGCCATCCAGAATACGGTCCACGGCCTCAACCCCTTGCATAAGTGAGTGGTCCATGTTGGCGACTTCATATTTCCACCCGCCGAACCGCCCCCGGCTATAGATGTTCATTCCTTCCAGGGCCGGCAGGACGTCGTCAAGAATCTCGTCACGATCGAGGGTGGGCACGGGATAGCCGAATTCGGCCCACATGTTGTATACGTGCGCTGTATTCGGGTCGATATGGATCAACCCGATGTTCTTGAGGCCATCCAGGGCCTCCGTGATTCTGTCCGGTGGCGCCGCCGGGGCCGTGCCGGGATCGGAAATCTCGCACAGGAAAGAGCAGTATTGTTCGGGATCGGGAACGTGATCGGGCGAAAAGATGGAAAACGGCGTAACGCGATAAAAGGGACACTTGGCTTCAGGCGTATAAATCCATGTTTTGTCCTGCAACGCTTCGGGTAGCGGAACATGGGGCGCCACACCGATGACCTGGACATGCGTGTATAGGAGGCCCGAAGCCCGCCGGATGAGATCGGCCACACCTGTCAATTCGGCCAATCGAATGAGCGGAATGGTTGAAATCAGGTGATCGTATTTCTGGCGCGTGCCGTCATCGAATACCGCCACGCGATTCCTGGTGTCGATCCCGGTCAGAGCGGTGTTGAGTTTGAGCTTATCCGGAGGAATTCGTTCCGCCAGTTTTTCCCAGATGGCGCCGGTACCGCCCTGTCGGGGGAACTGAAATGTGTGGTTGGGACCCCATGAGACATCGTCGAGTTCCTGCTCGATGTTGCGAAGGATGCGATCGAGATCCACGGTGGGCACACGATCCCCGATCCATTGGTAACCCATTTTGGAAGGTTCGATTTGCCAAGTCTTCCGGTTGTACGGAAGCATGAAGTGACGGGCAATCCCTTTCCCGAACACCTGAAGGATCCAGTCCTCGAAATGGCGGGGTCGGGACGAAGGCGGACGGGACTTGATTTCGCGCAGACCGTCAAGGCACTCCTGGCGGTATTGAGGCGGCAGATGCCGGATGTTGTTTTGAAAGGGATAGGGAACGAAGGTGTTGTATGTCCGGACCCAGGAACGCCGTTCCAGGTGAAAAAAACCGTCCGGCAGAAGATCCTGCATCAAGCGGTCAAAGTAATGGTAGTGGGAATGCGCGACATGAATGGCAAAATCCCAGGTAAATCCCCTGGCGTCCCGGAAGGAGGCGGCCAGGCCGCCCACATAGGGATTCCGGTCATACACCACGAAATCCGGGTGCCCTTTTTCCATCAAACGGTTTGCCGCGCCCAGACCGGTCGGCCCGGCCCCTATAATAAGGATTCTATCTGTCATGGGATGTTCACCGGGTGAAGTGCGACACCCTAGAGTTCCAAGCGGTGCAAGTCAAGCCGGGGAGATACGGTTTCCAACAAGGCGTGTCCGTTGCACACTTGATTACACCGGCTTGAAACACGAATCGCCCGCCGGGTACGGGCGGTCGAGTCTGCGGACCTGGTAAAGCCTGAGGGCGATACGATGACCACGAAGAAAGACACCGGCATGGACAAGCGCGGGAGCCGTCGAATCAGTTTTCTCGTTCCGGACATTCACAGTCCGGTTCTCGGACCGGTCACGGTGCTGGCGCGTACGCTGGAACGCCACTATCCGGTTGAAATTGTGGGGCCTGATTTCGGGCATGGGGTGTGTCCGATGTATCGGGATGCCTATCCATACACCGTGGTGCCTACACCGCGCCTGTACCGTTATCCGGATTACTTTCGTGAAAGCCGAAAGCTGGAGCAGGCTCTTTCCGGTTCGCTCATTATTGCCGTGAAAGCGTATGCCGACACGATCCCGGTCGCGCTTCGCGCGAAGCGCCGCCGCGGAGCCAAGGTGATGGCTTATCTTGACGAATGGGATGGAGCGCTTGTCCGTATGTTGCCTTTACGGGCGCGGTGGGCCCGTAGAATCAGGAACGCGCATCATCCGCTGGATGATGTCTATTATCCGCTTGTCGAGCGAATGATCCCGCGTGTGGACAAGGTTATATCCACTTCCACATTCCTTCAGCATCGTTTTGGGGGTGAGATTGTCCATATGGGCGTTGACACCGAATTCTTCCGTCCCGTGTCGGACGCCCGCATTGCCGAATTGAAAAGCCGTCACAATCTTACGGGTTTATCCTGTATTGTCTTTGGTGGCGTCGTGAGGCCTCACAAGGGCATCGAATTATTATTGGACGCCATGGTTCATGTGAACAACCCCGACCTTCGGTTTGTGATTGCCGGGCCGATTAACGATCACGTAAAGGCCTTGCAGTCGAAGGAGGCGTATCGCCGGATTATCCTTCCGCTGGGCGCCCAATCCAGGGAGCACATGCCGGGCTATTTGACCTTGGCCGACATGATTGTGCTTCCACTGAACGATACCCTCCTGGCCCAGTCGCAGACTCCGTGTAAAATATTCGAGGCCATGTCCATGGCTCGCCCCATTATTGCGTCCGACGTGGCCGACCTTCCCCGCATCCTGGACGGTTGCGGCCATATCGTACCACCGGGAGATGTGTCGGCCCTGGCCGGGGCCATACGACAGGTGCTCCGTGATCCCGCATCGGCCCGGGCCATGGGCCGCGCCGCGCGGGAGAAATGCATACGGGAATACAGCCGGGAAGTGACGGAGCGGAAACTGGTTGAGATTATTGAGAAAGTCCTGTACGCCGGACGATCAGTGGGACAAGGCACATGACCAGGGACCAGGGATCAAGGACCGGGGACACCGCACGCTTACGCGTGCTGTTCGTCAACCGCATGGCCTCCATGGAACGGGGTGGGGGGGAGACATTCGACCTGGAAATGGCCCGGCATTTGGCGCGGATGAGGTGTGAGATTACGTTTCTGTCGGGCATTCCTCTTTTCGGTAGAGCGAGACGGCACGTTGGGTTGCAGGTTGCAGGTTGCAGGTTGCAGGTTAAGAAAATGGATGAGAAAGAATCCTTCAACCTTCAACCTTCAACCTTCAACCTGTCTTCCGTCACCCTCCGTGCTCCCATGTTTCCCTGGTTCCCGTGGGACCGGGTTAAGGGAGGGTGGCGGGTACGTGTGGCGGAATTCTGGCTGTTCGAAAAACTCGCGGCCCGCTGGGCATGGAAGCATCGAAATGAGTTCGACATCATTCAAGTCTGTGAACTTCCCACATTTGTGACTTCATTTAAGAGGTTGCAGGTTGCCGGTTGCAGGTTGCAGGTTAAGGAGGAAGGGCGCTTGATTCACCTTCAACCTTCAACCTTCAACCTTCAACCTAAATTGGTCCTCCGACTCACCGCTCCCAATGTCTACGACCCGAGCGGAGGGGTTCAAAAGGCGGATGCCGTAATAGCCAGTGGGACAACGGTGGGAAAAATCCGCGCCGGACTACGGTCGGATTGTGAGGATGTGCCCAATGCGGTGGATGTGGAAAGATTTCAGGTTGCAGGTGAAGAAGGGGGGGATCCTGCCGAGATCATCCAACATGAAACCCCGCCTCTGGTGGGCAGTACCTTCAACCTTCAACCTTCAACCTGCAACCTCCTCTACGTCGCCCGGTTTCAGGATTTCAAGAGACATGATGTGTTGATTCGTGCCTTTGCCCACGTCCTGGAAGAAAAGCCTGACAGCCGGCTGATTCTCGTAGGAAGCGGGCCGTTGGAAAGGCAAGTGAAGAAGCGTGTTCAGATGGACCCCCGACCGGGGTTGGGTCATTCTGCCACCGATGATGTCGGCGAGGTAGGGCGCGGGCGCGGCACGCGCCGTGATGCACCCGGCGGGTCCGGCGGCCCCGCCCTACCCAAAGAGAACATGCTCTCGAACGAAAAATTAGACGATGCCATATCGTTTATGGGGGAAGTCCCCTATGAGCAAGTACCCGGCCTCTATGCCTCGGCCGACATCAAAGTCATCAGCAGTGACTATGAATCGTTCTGTTTTTCCGCGCTGGAAGCCATGGCGAGCGGGTTGCCGATCGTATCGACGGATTGCGGCTGGGTGCCCATATTGATTGGAGATACGTTTCCTCCAGTGGAAAAGCAGTGGTATACCGGAGCTGGGGATGCGGCCGGACGGTTTGATAAGGATGAACCCGGCCGACGAATACGCCGTGCCCCGGGCGGTGTGATTGTGGGACGAAACGATCCGGAATCGCTGTCCCGGGCCATCCTTGAGCTTGCGCAGGATGAAGAAAGGCGCAAGGCTTGTGGTCACTGGAACCGTGAAAAAGCGGTTCGGGAACATGGATGGGAAACGAGTGCGAGGAAGTTATTGGGAGTATATGAGAGGGTTATTGACAAGTCCGGTTGACGAGAACGGGCGACGAGAACGGATTACGATTCGTTTTCGCGCTTCAGGCTTAGGCGTGAAGGTCTATAGAGTCTCCCAATCGTCCTCCGTTCTCGTCGTTCGTTATCGTGAGCCGAAGAAACAGAGGAGAACATGAAAAAGAAACAGAACCCGGGAATTGCCGTTGTGGGGATGGGGTACTGGGGCAGAAATCTGGTGCGGGATTTCAACCGGTTGGGCGCGTTGCGGGCCGTGTGTGATTCGCGTCCGGAAGTGGAAGCCTTGTGCCGTGAACAGTATCCCGATGTGGCCTATCACGCCTCATACGATGAGATTCTGAAGAGCGACGAAATAGAAGCCGTGGTGATCGCAACGCCGGCCCTGACCCACTACGATTTATCCCGCCAGGCTCTGCAGGCGGGGAAGGACGTATTTGTTGAAAAACCGTTGGCCATGAACGTGACGGATGGAGAGGAATTGCGGCATTTGGCGGATCAGCAGGGCCGTGTCCTCATGGTGGGGCATATCCTGCGCTATCATCCGGCGGTCTCCCGATTGGCGGACCTGATTGCCAGGGGATCGCTGGGCAAAATTCAATATCTCTATTCGAACAGATTAAACATCGGAAAAATTCGCACGGAGGAAAACATACTGTGGAGTTTCGCCCCGCACGATATTTCCATTATGCTTTATTTGCTTGGCGAAGAGCCGGAAAAGGTCTGGTGCGAGGGCGGGAATTATCTAAATCAATCAGTCAGCGATGTCACCTTGAGTCACTTCGAATTTCCAAGCGGGGTTCGGGCCCATATTTTTGTCAGTTGGCTTCACCCATTCAAAGAGCAGCGACTGGTGGTGGTGGGGTCGGAAAAGATGGCGGTATTTGCCGATTCGTCTGAACACAAGCTGGTTCTTTATCCGCACCGGGTGGAATGGAAGAATCGTATTCCGACCGCGGTAAAAGCCGACGCGGAGATTGTGCCGGTGGAAGACGCGCAACCCCTTTACCGGGAGTGCGATCATTTCCTTGAGTGTATCCGTTCGCGAACACAGCCCCTGACGGACGGCGCAGAGGGTCTTCGGGTACTGCGGATCCTGGAAGCCTGCCAGGTTTCCCTGACGCGCAAAGAGGGCGATGCGGTTCCGAAGGTCGAAGGCGTTGACCGGGAGCACCGGGTACATGAGACCGCCCGTGTGGACGAGGGGGCTCAGATCGGTTCCGGGACCCGGATCTGGCACTTCTGTCACGTGATGAAGGGGGCGAAGATCGGAGAGCACTGTGTGCTGGGGCAGAATGTCAATGTGGATGGTAATGTGCGGATTGGTAACCACGTCAAGATTCAGAATAACGTATCGGTGTATACGGGTGTCGAAATTGAAGACGACGTATTTCTCGGTCCGTCCTGTGTGTTGACCAACGTAAAGAATCCGCGTTCCCAGATCAATCGGCATGCCTTGTATGAAAGAACCCTCCTGAAGCGTGGATGCACCATCGGCGCCAATGCCACGATTGTCAGCGGCGTTACGATCGGGCGATATGCCTTTGTGGCCGCAGGCGCCGTGGTGGTATCCGATGTTCCGGACTATGCCTTGATGGTGGGTCATCCCGCCAAACAGAAAGGTTGGATGAGCCGGCATGGTCATCGTTTGTCCGACCCGGACAAGGCCGGGACCATGACGTGCCCGGAAAGCGGATTTCGTTACCAGGAGAAGGAACCGGGCACACTGCGCTGTTTGGATTTGGATGAAGAGGCGCCCTTACCGGAGGAGATGCGAAAGGGCAGGCGGGGATACGCGGAATACAAGCGCAATTGAAGAACGTGCTTCGTGCTTGGTAACCTATCGACTGGGTGTGAGGACCTTCGTCGCTTACCGTTCTCGTCGCCGTCATTGTCCACCGAGAGAACTAGAGTAGAGCGCGAACAAGAGAACAACCCCCTTAGCGTCCTTCGCGTTCTTCTGTAAAGAATCCCTGCTTGGCCCCTGGATGGAAACAGAAGAGTGTGAACAGAAGATCGCGACGATCGCGATGAAGAATGGTATATGCATCCCGACTTTAAACATGCCGATCAGGGGTCCGGGAAGGTGATTGGGGCCGCAATTGAAGTGCATCGGCAGTTAATCAGCTGGATGTGGAGTATGAGAACAAGGGATTTACTATTGAAGTGAAACGCCTTTCCAATATCCCTTAGTGTCCTTCGCGTTCTTCTGTAAAGAATCCCTGCTTAGACACTGGGTGGAAACAGAAGAGTGTGAACAGAAGATCGCGAAGAACGCTAAAGTTGTCGGAACACGGATTACTAATTACGGAACACTCGATACGGGTCCCTCCCGATGCATCCTCGTCTATCTTCTTATCTCTCGAAACGCTTGATCGACCGGGCGGGTGGACACCGCCGCCAGGTATTGAAGGCGTTTGAGGAAAAGTGTCGATTTGATCGGTTGGATGAGGAGTTGCGTCTTCGGTGTCAGGATGAGCGCCTGGCGGAGTTGCTCAATCATGCGCGGCAACATGTTCCGCATTTTCAAGCGTTGATGGCCGGTTGGGACGCCATCGTCCCGGAGAATGCGCGGGAGGCCCTGTCTTTCCTGCCCGTGATGACACGGTCGGATATACAGTCCGACCCGGCCGTGCACACCGCCGATATCGGGGACGCGTCCTTTCAAGATGCCACCGGCGGATCGACCGGTACGCCCATGCGCTTTCTGG
>SLKG01000050.1 GCA_007134735.1 Kiritimatiellia bacterium | reverse complement strand
GCGATACCCGCGCGCCCTCGACGCCCACCGGTCAACTGCACATCGCGCATTTCCGCGGCGTGCCCCGGATCCGATGGGAACCCCACGACCACGGTGCGCGTGAACTGGTCGGCTATTACGTGTCGCGGCGCACGGACCCCGAAAGCGAGTTTGCGCGCGCGCCCACCCTGGCCGCACCGGCCCACCATGATCATCTCGACGATGTCTCGTTTTCCGCTCTTCCGGGTCAATGGGTGGAATATCGGCTTCAGGCGGCGGACAACGCCGAACCGCCGAACGTCAGCGGGCTCGGTCCGGCTGCGGAGTTTGTCTATCGCGGCGAAAAGCGCACCGATGTGGATTGGAACAATGGGCACAACCCGAACGTGTTCGGCGGCATCCATGACGGATACTGGGGCGGCGCGGGATTCGAGGAATTTGACTTCGTCCAAATGGACATGCCGTGGGGCGGCTCCGGCTGGGCGCGCCGCTCCACCGTGAGCGCCCCCGGGGCGGGCCATTATATCGACATGAATTCCGGCGACGCCGGTGATTCCATGGCGCTGGCCTTTTACATCCGGGGCGCCGTGGGTGGTGAATCGATCCATATCGGCATGAAGGATACGGCTCAACGGGAAATCAAGCTGGCGCTCGACACGTGGCTTCCGGCCGGAGGCCTCACGACCCATTGGACTCGCGTGGTCATTCCCTTCGCCGATTTCATCGACGTGAACCAGGCGTCTCTCGAAAACCTCTCGTTCACGCATGCATCCGACGGCACGGTGTATATCGCGGATCTGTGCTTTTTGGATGAACAGCGCTCGGCCCTGGTCAACACCCGCAAAATCGAAGCAGAGAACCATGCGGCGCAATACGGGGCGCAGGCACGCGATTTCAAGTCCCCCGCGTCGGGCCGCGAAGTACTGGGAGAATCGTGGGGTTCGGATACGAATCATTTCGCCGAGTACGATATATTTGTGGATCGGGATCTCGACCAGCATGTCCTGAACATGCGCTATGCCTGCGGGCACGGTACCGGGCAGGACATTCATGTGTACTGGAACGACGACTTTGCCGGAACACTGGCGTGCGACAACACGGGGGGATGGGGCGATGAAGCGCATCATTACGCATGGACGCAAAGCTCGCTTCCTCCGATTGCCGCCGGTTTGCATCGCCTGCGCCTGGTCCCCGGCGGCGCGGGATCGTCGGTGAATCTGGATTATTTCACCATTACCGAAACCAATCCGTGGTTCCGCGAATGCGAGGACTACGATACGCAGACGGGCAGCGGGGGGCCGGATCGCAAGGCCGGCGCCTCGGGCGGAGAAGTGCTCGGCATGGCGTGGGGCGTCGATCCGGGCTCGGAAGCCGTATATCACAACGTCGGTACCCGTAACCTGACGAATGCCTGGTTCCACCTGTGGTACGCGCTCGATTCGTACAGCGGCCGGGTTGTGAACGTGTATGTGAATGACCGCCTGCGCGCCCAACTGATCTGTGCCTATACGGGCGGATGGGGAGATCATGCGTCCGATTTCGAACGCGTCTCCGCCCATCTCGGAAACATCGGTTCGGGTCCCTACACGGTGCGACTGGCCGTTCCGGATGGCGGCGTGCCGGTCAACCTCGACTGCTTCAGCATCGATGAGACACCCCCGACCTCCCGTCCGCTGGACACCGACGGCGACGGGCTGGGCGACCGTCAGGAAATCGTGCTGGGCACGGATCCGCACAACTGGGATACGGACGGCAACGGAATGAGCGACGGCGATGAATGGTTGGCGGGAACCGACCCCAACGATCCGCATTCCATATTTGAGTGTTGGAACATCGAGGCGGGCGAACTTCCGGCACCCGACATCACCCTTCGGTGGCCGTCCGTGACAGGCCGTATCTACCGGGTTTATTACGCGTCCAACCTGTTGGACGCGGTCTTTCTGCCCCTGTCCGGAAATCTGGCCGCCACACCGCCGGAAAACGTGTGGACCGATACACCGGACGAATCGGAGTTCCGCCGTTTCTATCAAATTCGCGTGCGGCAGGGCTTCTGACATTACAGAGGGACAGGCTTTCCACACGATCGCAAGCCGGGGAACAAGGCCCCCTTCAATGACGCAAAACCGCCGGCTTTGGCCTTGCAGCGCGGGCTCTCTACCCGTACGGTGTTACCTGTTACACTACATCAACAAGGAGTAGCCGCCATGAACCTGTCCTTGGTATTCCCCATGTTCTGGGGGCGATACAAGAAGAAGGTGTACGAGGAAGAGGACCAGTTTTACGACCATCCCACCGCGCTGGATGACGAGGGAACCATCCCCCCGCTGTTCGAAAGCCTGGAAATCCTGGAGGATCGCGATTTTGACGTGATCGTGGTCGCCGGCTCCAATACCCCCACCCTCACGGAAGAAACGGAGAAAACCGCTTACGCCCTGTTGTCGAAATACGCAAAGCAAGCCGGGGTGCGCCTCCACTACTTCAGCTATTCGCACCTGGAAAAACTGCACGCGTACCTCGAGGAAACCGGCCGATCCGAATTGTGCGAGGCCGCATCGCTGGTCGGGTATTCCCCCCTTCGCAACGCTTGTTTCATTGCGGCGCACATTCTCGGAAAGGACATCGCCGTCAGCATCGACGACGACTGCGTCATGATTCAGCCCGACTACGTGTCTCGCGTGAAGAGGAACATGCTGTCCGATTTTGAAGGCGATAAGATCCTGGCCTGGTGCGGTCCGTATATCACGCCGGAAGGCGGCATCTACCTCAAGCGCTCGACATCGCCGCACGCCGCCTACTGGAATACGACGGACACCATGAACGAAATGTTCCGCCGGTACATCGTCGAATCGCCCGGCGTGAAAGAGGTCCCGTTCGCCATCATGGGTAATATCGCCGTCCATCGGGATTTTTACACGCGGGTCCCGCTCGATCCTCCCCTGCGGCGCGGCGAGGATATGGATTGGGTGCTGAACGCGCACATCCTCGGGCACCGGTTCATCATGGATACGGAATGGAAGATCAAGCACGCTCCCGCCCCCCGCCCCTACCCCGTCTGGCGCCCGATGCGCGAGGACATCTACCGGTTCCGGTATCAACAGGCCAAGGTGGCCAACAGCCGGGACGGCGAGGGATATCACAAGGTCGACCCGGAACGGTACAGGCCCTTCCCCGGCACCTATTGGCAGGAGGATTTCGCGGATCGCGCCGCCATGGCCT
>SLKG01000034.1 GCA_007134735.1 Kiritimatiellia bacterium | reverse complement strand
GCCGATGCGTTCTTGCAGCAGATCCTGACACGACCGGACGAGTATGACGTGATTGTCACGATGAATCTGAACGGGGATTACATTTCCGACGCGCTGGCGGCTTGCGTAGGCGGCATCGGTATCGCGCCCGGAGCCAATATCAACTTTGATTCCGGGGCGGCCATATTCGAGGCGACGCACGGCACCGCCCCCAAATATGCCGGTCAGGACAAGGTCAACCCGAGTTCCTTGATTTTGTCGGGCGCCATGATGTTTCATTACCTGGGTTGGAACGAAGCCGATGACCTGATCATCAAGGGGATGGAAAGAACCATAGCGCAAAAGAGGGTGACCTATGACTTTGAACGCCTGATGGAGGGCGCTACACTGCTGAAGTGCAGTGAGTTCGGTCAGGCCGTGGTGGAGAATATGTAGGCCGAAAGACGATGCGTAGCAGCGAATCCAAGATACGGTCCCGTTCCGACCTTCACACGGAGCGCAATCGATTGGGACGGGAAGGGAAGCAGGTCGTTTTCACGAACGGCTGTTTTGACCTGTTGCATGCGGGGCATGTGTCGTATTTGGAATTCGCCCGAGCGCAGGGAGATGTGCTGATGGTCGGGGTCAATTCCGATGCATCCGTAAAACGGGCCAAGGGGGAGCGACGCCCGTTGACCGGTGAACAGGACCGGGCCCGTGTGCTGGCCGCGCTGGAATGCGTGGATTACGTGGTACTATTTGATGAAGACGAACCGGCCGCGTTAATCGCTGAAATCGTTCCGGATATCCTGGTCAAAGGAGAAGACTGGGCCCATTATGTGAGCGGGCGCGATGTAGTGGAGCAACGGGGCGGGCGCGTGGTATTGGCGCCTTTTAAAGAGGGTGTCTCCACGAGTGGCCTGATCTCCCGGATCGGGGAGTTGTATGGGAATAAGGATTCGGCATGAAAGTGAAACATGTAGTCACGGGGGGCGCCGGGTTCATCGGTTGTAATCTGGTACGAGCCCTGAACGAGCGAGGCGAAGCGGATATTCTGGTGGTGGACGAACTGGGTTCCGACATTAGATGGAAGAACCTGGTCGGACTCCGATTCGAGGAATATATGGATAAGGCGGATTTTCGGGACCGGGTCCGGCAGGGGGCCTTGTCGGGCGTGGAAACCATATTTCATATGGGGGCGTGCAGTTCAACGACCGAAACAAATGCCGCGTATCTGTCGGATAACAATTACGGCTACACCCGCGAACTTTGCGAATGGGCGCTGGGCCATGGAGCTCGATTCATATATGCATCCAGCGGAGCCACCTACGGAGACGGTTCCCGGGGATATTCGGATTCGGACGAGGAAACTCCTCATCTGCGTCCGCTTAACATGTACGGGTATTCCAAGCAAATGTTCGATTGCTGGGCCCTTTCACATGGGTGCTTCGACCGAATTGCAGGACTGAAGTATTTCAACGTTTACGGTCCGGGCGAGGATCACAAGGGCGATATGCGATCCGTGGTGCACAAGGCCCATGGACAGATTATGGAAACGGGAGAAGTGAAGTTGTTTCGATCCCATCGCAAGGACTACCGCGATGGAGAACAAGTGCGGGATTTCGTCTATGTGAAGGATGCTGTTGCCGTGACGCTGTTTTTTCATGATCACCCGGATGCCTCCGGACTCTACAATTGCGGGAGCGGACAGGCCCGAACGTGGAATGACCTGGCTAAAGCCGTTTTTGCGGCACTGGGAAAAGAGCCGCGCATACGATACATTGATATGCCCGAAGGGTTGCGGGAGAAATATCAGTATCGAACCGAAGCGGATATCACGAAATTGCGGCGGGCAGGATATGACGCACCCTTCACCTCGCTGGAGGACGGGATCCGGGAATACGTTTCGGGATACCTGGAGAAACAACAGGCCGGACGATAAGCGGCAGGGCGAAACAACATGGAAATCATTCGAGATTGGTTCAGACGAAATTTCTCCGATCCCCAGGTGGTCATCCTGGCGACCGTTCTTTTGGCGGGCACCATCGCGATCGTATTCATGGGCCGTATACTGGCGCCGGTTATCGCGAGTCTTATTGTCGCCTATTTGCTGGATGGTATTGTGGAACGTTTGGAGTACGTCGGTTTGAGGCGGATGATGGCGGTGGCCATTGTGTTTATTTTCTTCATGGCCTTCCTGATCTTCCTGTTTTTCGGGTTGGCGCCGATGTTGTCCCGCCAGGTAATCCAGGTAGTGCAACAGTTGCCCGAGATCATTACACAGGTGCAGAAGGAACTGGTGCAACTGCCGGAGCGATATCCGGAGGTGGTATCGAAGGAGCAGATCGTCGGTGTCATGGAAACGTTGCAGAGGGAGATCGGGCGGTACGGTCAGCGCGTGGTGAATATCCTGGTGGCGTCGGTCCGCAGCGTCATCCTGTTCATTGTCTATCTGGTGCTGATGCCCCTGATGGTCTATTTCTTTCTGAAGGACAAGAAGAAGATCCTGGAGTGGCTGTCCTGGTTCCTGCCGGAGAACCGCGCTCTCGTGGAACAGGTGTGGCGGGAAGTGGATGATCAAATCGGGAACTACATCCGAGGGAAGGTGTGGGAAATCATCATCGTGTGGATTGTGAGTGCCGTTACGCTGCATTTGCTCGGTTTGAATTATGCCATGTTGATTGGGTTGTTCGTGGGTTTGTCTGTACTGATCCCGTATATCGGGGCGACAGTGATGGCCATCCCGATCGCGTTGATGGGGTATTTCCAGTGGGGCTGGGGCATCGATTTGTTCTGGGTGATGCTGGCTTACGCGATCATCCAAGCGCTGGACGGCAATCTTCTGGCCCCGCTCTTGTTATCGGGCGTGGTGAATCTCCACCCCATTGCCATCATCGTGGCCTTGCTGGTCTTCGGGGGCATCTGGGGCTTCTGGGGGGTATTTTTCGCGGTTCCGCTGGCCACACTGGTCCAGGCGGTATTGCGGGCATGGCCCCGGAAGAAGAGCCCGGATGGCGATGCGGCGCCGCCGGAGGAGAACGCACCGATACCCACATAACCATACTCAGTTGGACGATTCGTATGGGTCGAAGCATCATCTTCTGTCTTTGCTTTCTGCTTTCCGGTTATTCCGTTCAGAGCGACGAGGAATGGACAGCCGCGAACGATAACGCGCGTTCGCGGGTCGTTATTGATGTGGGGGGGGACGAGCCCGAAGGGAGCATGGGGTTCGGCTGGAGTTATAAAGAGCGCGATCATGTGCGCACGT
>SLKG01000027.1 GCA_007134735.1 Kiritimatiellia bacterium | reverse complement strand
TATAGGTCGCGATAGCATGGAGGGCGACACCGAGTTCATTCCGTTATTATCGCGTGAAGAAGAGGAACAAATGGCCGAGGAGGAAATCCCCGAAGAGTTGGCTGTTTTGCCTATCAAAAACACGGTTTTATTTCCCGGCGTAGTGATTCCAATTACCGTTGGGCGCGACAAATCTATTAAACTTGTTAGGGAAAATTACAAGCAAAGCCGCATCATCGGTGTGGTTTCGCAAAAAGACCATTCTGTGGAAGAACCTGAATTTAATGATTTAAACAAAGTAGGAACAGCTGCATACATCCTTAAAATACTGCAGATGCCTGACGGTAATACTACGGTGATCATACAAGGTAAGAGGCGTTTTGAACTTCATGAACTTACAAAAACAGAGCCCTATTTCATGGCGCGCGTCAGTGCCTTTGACGCACCCGAAAAAACAAAAAGAAACAAAGACTTTAATGCGCTGATCTCTACAATTAAAGATCTTGCCATACAGATTGTCAGACTTTCTCCTAATGTGCCTAGTGAAGCTGCTTTTGCACTGAAGAACATTGAAAGCCCGGGGTTCCTGGTTAATTTCATTTCTTCGAATCTCAATATTGAGATGGTAGAAAAGCAAAAACTCCTTGAAATTCCTGGCTTGGTTGAACGTGCCAACATGGTGCTGACACACCTGAACAAAGAGTTGCAGGTTGTTGAACTGAAAAACCAGATCCAATCGAAGGTAAAGGTCGACATCGACAAGCAGCAGCGGGATTACATCCTTGGGCAGCAGCTAAAGACCATACAGGAAGAGCTCGGTGGCAGCCCGCATCAGCAGCAGATCAATGATCTCAAAGAGCGCGCAGGAAAGAAAAAATGGAGCAAACAAGTAGCTAAGGTGTTTGAAAAGGAGGTTTCGAGGTTGCAGCGCATGAACCCCGCAGCGATGGAGTACACCGTGCACATGAACTACCTCGAGACTTTGGTGGAGCTCCCCTGGAACGAGTTTACCCCGGATAATTTTGACCTGAAGAAAGCACAGCGAATCCTCGACCGCGATCATTACGGCTTGGAAAAGATCAAAGACCGCATCATTGAATACCTGGCCGTGTTGAAGCTGAAGGGTGACATGAAGTCGCCCATTCTGTGTTTTGTCGGCCCACCCGGGGTAGGGAAGACCTCGCTGGGCAAGTCCATTGCACGTGCTGTCGGCCGTAAGTATGTTAGGATGTCGCTTGGTGGCCTGCGCGATGAAGCCGAAATACGTGGACACCGGAAAACATACGTCGGTGCCATGCCCGGACGAATCGTCCAGAACCTTAAGCGGGCCGGTTCATCGAATCCTGTCTTTGTGCTCGATGAGGTGGATAAGGTAGGCTACAAATCATTGTCGGGCGACCCCTCATCGGCCTTGCTCGAAGTATTGGACCCCGAGCAAAACAACAGCTTCTACGACAACTACCTGGAGGTTGAATACGACCTCTCCAACATCATGTTCATTGCTACGGCAAACACACTGGTGGGCATACATCCTGCCCTGCGCGACCGCATGGAGGTGATCGACCTGAGCGGATATATTGTTGAAGAAAAGCAGGAAATTGCTCGCAGACACCTGATCCCGAGGCAACTAGAAGCCCATGGCGTAAAAAAGAATCAGCTGAAGTTCAACAAGAAAATCCTTGAAAAGATTATCCAGGACTATACAAGAGAGTCGGGTGTGAGAAGCCTTGAAAAAACCATTGCCAAGGTTATCAGGGCAAAGGCACGCAACATTGTATTGGGTGAGCACCACGATGCCAAACTTAAGCCTGAAGACTTATCAGCTATACTTGGCGCCCCCAAATTCAGTCGCGATCAGAGCTCAATTAAAGGAATGGCTGGTGTGATGACAGGCTTGGCGTGGACCCAGGCCGGGGGTCAGACACTCTTCGTGGAAGTGAGTATCAGCAAGGGCAAAGGAATGCTCAGCCTTACCGGCAGCCTGGGCGACGTTATGAAGGAATCGGCAACCCTGGCTTATGAATACTTGAAAGCGCACGCAAGCGAACTGAAAATCAACCCAAAGATGTTCCAAACCTATAATGTTCATATCCATGTGCCCGAAGGTGCCACCCCAAAAGATGGACCATCGGCCGGAATTACCATGTTTGCCGCTCTCGCCTCAGCCTTTACCCAACGAAAAGTTAAACCTGGTGTAGCCATGACGGGAGAAATAACCCTCAGGGGCAAGGTGCTGCCTGTTGGAGGCATCAAGGAAAAGATCCTGGCAGCCAAACGTGCCGGCATACAAACCGTAATACTGTCAGAAGAAAATCGTAAAAATGTCGAAGAGATCAATCCCAAATATTTAAATGGGCTTGATTTTCAGTATATTGACACGATGATAGAGCTTGTTGACCTGTGTATGTACAAGGAAAAGGCTGACTCATACAAGTACCTTGAAATGGCCTGATGGCTAAAAACTTAAATTTCAGGTAAATCCTTTTGGTTTTCCTTATTTTTCTTACCTTTGCAGTCCCGTTGGCGGGCCCTGTAAATTATTGTTTAACCCGGTAATTTCGGATTATCAATCAGTTGGACATATTTTCCTGCTGTTTTCCGGAAAAACCACAGTATTTTTAATTATTAATGTCAGAAGAACAGAAAACCCCTTCCACGCCGGAGGAAAAGCCGGTTGAAGAAACCAAGGATGAGGCTACTGAGCCCAAAGCTGAGAAGGCTGAAGAACAGCAAACCGAAGAAGCAGAAAAACCTTCCGCAGAAGAGCAAGACGATGCAAAGAAAGATGTAGTGCCTGAAGAAGTTACTGAAGAAAAGCAGGAAGCTGGTGAAACAGAACCCACTGCTGAACCGGCACCACAAGCTGAGCCTGTTTCAGAAGAAGCTCCCGGTGAAACAACTGGAACGCCCGAGGATGAAGCACCAATTCATGCAGATGTAAAAGCAGCTAACGAAGAGGTTTCCATTGAAGATCCTCAAAAGCCAATCGGCGAAGAACAAGTACCATCACAAACTCAAGATGAAACCTTTGTAATGCAAGAGCCCGGTGAGTTTGACTGGGAAGCAGTAAACAAAAAGCAAGACCTTTACTCACCTGCTGAACGCGAACGCCTTGAAAGCATTTACGAAGAAACACTCAAGTCGATCGGTGAAGGTGAAGTGATTGACGGTACGGTTGTTTCAAAAAACTCCCGTGAGGTCGTAGTAAACATTGGCTTCAAGTCTGACGGTATCCTTCCGGCGGCAGAGCTGCGTTATAATCCAGACCTTAAGCTTGGTGACCAGATC
>SLKG01000062.1 GCA_007134735.1 Kiritimatiellia bacterium | reverse complement strand
TTGCTGCGCGGCGTTCATCCGGAGCATGAATTGCGGGTGAGCCGCATTCCCGAACATATGGTGAGCGGGCGTTTTTCGGTGGAATACGAGGAGGAGGTGGTGATCGGCCGAGACCTCGCCCGGCAAATGGGTGTGCGGGTGGGGGACGAAATCCTCGTGTATTCGCCGCAGAGCTTCATGTCCCCGGAAGAGCTTCGGTTACCGGAAGAGCTGGTGGTGACCGGAATCTATGAACTGGGTATGTGGGATTTTGACGCCGGCTACATGCTGTCCTCGCTGGTGGCGGCCCGGGATTTGTTTGCCATGGACCACGGCGTTCATGCGATCCAGGTCATGACGGACGATCCCTTTCGCGCGGATGCGGTTGCGGAGCGGATCTCGGAAGTGCTGGGTCCCTTGTATGAAGCCCGGACCTGGATGGAATTAAACCGTCAATTATTCGCCGCGTTGCGTGTGGAACGCAATATGATGTTCTTCCTGCTCATCTTCATCACCATTGTGGCGGCGTTCGGGATCACAAATACGTTGATTACCATGACGGTCCAGAAAACCCGGGAAATCGGCCTGCTCAAATCACTGGGATTTTCGTCGGGAAGCATCATGCGAATCTTTTTCTGGCAGGGCTGGGTGGAAGGCGTATTCGGAACGGTATTCGGGGTCGGGTTCGGCCTGTTGGTCTTGCGATACCGGAACGATCTGATGCGGTTTCTATCCGATCGGTTCGGATGGGAACTTTTTCCGAAAGAGCTGTATCACCTGGCCGAGATTCCGGCGCGTACGTCGGCCGTTGAAATTCTATTCATTGCGCTGGTGGTACTGGTGATTTGCACCTTGGCGGGGCTGGTTCCCGCCTACCGCGCGGCGTCATTGGACCCGGCGAGGGCCTTGCGATATGAATGAGCGTGTGTCATTGGAAACCGCGCAGGACACGGAGGCCGGCGGGCGGGTTCTCCTGGAATCCCGGGAGGTGTGGAAGGAGTTCCGGGTTGCCCAGAACCGGCTTCAAGTGTTGAAGGGCGTCACATTATCGATCGACGCGGGGGAGACCCTTTCCATCATGGGGGCCAGCGGTGCGGGAAAGAGCACGCTGCTGCACATTCTCGGCGGCCTGGAACGGCCGACCAGCGGTTCCGTGTTGTTTGACGGCCGGGATGTGTACCGGATGTCGGCCAAACCGCGAAACGAATACCGGGCCTGTCGAATCGGGTTTATCTTTCAGGCCTATTACCTGTTGCCCGAGTTGGACGTGCTGGAGAACGTGTTGCTGCCGTGTATGCGAAGGCTGAATTGGTTGCGCCGGACGGCCTATTATCGCGAACGGGCACAGGACTTGTTGCAGAAAGTCGGGCTTGGAGACCGGGCGCACCACCGGCCGACGGAGCTTTCCGGCGGCGAACAACAACGTGCCGCGATGGCGCGGGCTCTTATGAACGGGCCCGATGTGGTGCTGGCGGATGAACCGACAGGCAATTTGGACTCGAAAACCGGGATGCAGGTGTTGCAGTATCTCTTTGGGCTGACGCGCGACCAGGGACAGACCCTCGTGCTGGTTACTCATAACGAGGAGATCGCCTCGATGTGCGGCCGGAATGTGCATATCGTGGACGGCAAAATTGCATCCGAAGAGGGCGCCTGAGGGTAGGGCGCCGGGAGGGGCGGCGGCTTCGCCGCCCGGCATGGCACAAGAATCGGAGAATGGACAGACCATGAAAGTATATATCAACGGCAAACTGGTGGATGAAAAGGACGCCAAGATCTCCGTGTTCGATCACGGACTGCTGTATGGCGACGGTGTATTCGAAGGCATCCGGGCGTATAACGGGCGCGTGTTCAAACTGGAGGACCATGTCCGCCGTTTGTTCCGGTCCGCCAAGGCCATCGCTCTGGATATTCAGGTTCCACGGGAGGATATTTCGGCGGCGGTGATCGAAACCTGCAATGCGAACGGGATTCGTGACGGGTATATCCGGCTGGTGGTGACACGAGGTGTCGGCACGCTGGGGTTGAACCCGTATCAATGCGAGCACTCGCAAGTGATTGTCATCGCATCGGCAATTCAACTGTATCCGGTTGAATTATACGAGGAAGGGTTGTCTATTGTTACCGTGGGAACGATGCGGAATCATGCGGAGGCCATCAACCCGCGGATAAAGAGTCTGAACTACTTGAACAATGTGCTGGCCAAGGTCGAAGCCATCAATTCGGGCGTGATGGAGTGCATCATGCTCAATCCGCAGGGTTTTGTGGCCGAGGCCTCGGGAGACAACGTGTTCGCGGTCCGGGACGGCGTGTTGACGACGCCGCCGTGCTGGTGCGGCGCCCTGGAAGGGATTACCCGGGCAACGGTCATGGAATTGGCCGCGGAACGGGGATTCACGGTTCGGGAAGACGTCCTGACCCGGTACGACCTATACACGGCCGACGAGGTGTTCTTGACAGGTACCGCCGCCGAAATCATCGGGGTGACCACCATTGACCGCCGTTCCATTGGTGAGGGACAGCCCGGGCCGGTTACCCGGGAGTTGTCCGAGCGGTTTCATGCGTATGTGAGGGAGAACGGGACGCCGATAAAGTAAGAGGGGGAGTACTGGAGTATTGGAGTGCTGGAGTGTAGAAAGAGAAGGAACGAAGTTCCCACATTACTCCATGACTCCAATACTCCAGCACTCCGTTACTCCCTTCCGCCCATCTAGAGGTATGGCCCATGATGCTTTGTGAAAAGTGCAAGGAAAAGGAAGCCACCATTCACCTGACCCAGGTCATGGACGGGGCGGTGAAGAAGGTGCATCTCTGCGAGGAATGCGCGGCGAGCAGCGGGTTCGATGTCCAGGGGCCGAGTTCCATTACGGATATCCTGTTGGGTATCGGCGGCGGAAGCGTACTTCCGGAGAGCGGGAAAAAAGATCGCGCGGACCGGGCCTGCCCCCATTGCCACATGAAGCTTAGCGATTTCAAAAAGACCGGCCGCTTGGGGTGTCCCGGATGTTATGAAGCATTTGAGGATGAATTGGTGTCGTTATTGAAGGTCATGCACCGGAAGGAAGTGCACAGCGGGAAAGTCCCTTCGCGGGAAAGTGTCCGTGTGCGCAAATCAGCGGAGATCGCATCCCTGGAGCGGGCCCTGGAGGAGGCCATTGAGGCCGAACAGTTCGAGGAGGCGGCGCGGATTCGGGACCGGATACGGGACTGCCGCCGGGCGGTGGAAAAGAAGAAGGAGAAGCCGGACGGACATGTTGAAGATTGACGACTTATTGAAACAGCCGGGCGGATGGCTGGCGCCCGGGGA
>SLKG01000076.1 GCA_007134735.1 Kiritimatiellia bacterium | reverse complement strand
CTGTCCTGCAAATCCGATGACGCCGCGCTGCGCCCCATTATCCGCCGCGCCCGATCCATCATGCGCGCCTATACAACGAGTTTCTTTATCGTCAGCCGGTTTCTCCCCCCACCGAAACGAGATCGCGTGGAAATCATTTATTCGGTCGTGCGGTATCCGGACGAGGTTGTAGACTCCTTTCCCCTCAGCGCAGACGAACGCGCCGAACGCCTGCACCGGTGGCGCGATCAGTACGAATCCGGACTTGAGCAGTCCGGTGTGATCGAATCCGTCCGCAACGGTGTGCCGGCCTTTCTCGCCGCCTTCATCGATACCCTTCGCAGCGCGGAGATTCCCGCCGACCATTACCGCTCTTTCCTGGATGCGATGCATATGGATATTTATCCGCGTCCATTTGAATCATTGGACGACCTGATTGATTCCTACGTGTACGGCAGCGCCACGGTGGTCGGATATTTCCTGACCCACATCTATGGCGCAAGCCGGCCGGACGCGCTGGACGATGCGTTGGAAGCCGCGCGTGATCTGGGCATTGCGCTTCAACTTACCAACTTTGTGCGGGACGTGACGGAAGATCAAAGGCGGGGTCGTCTCTATCTTCCCCTGGATATGTTCGGGGGGCACGGGATTAAAACACCTGATGCGGACAACCCGGCACATGCCGCCGCTTTTACCGATGTAATCCATCAGGTCGCCCGCTACGCACGGGATCGTTACCGGCTCGCCAAGGAGAAGCTGGACGCGTACGCCCCGGATTGCCGGATCGCCATCCGGTCCTGCATTGCGGTATACGGCCGACTGAACGATCGCATCCTGGATAATCCGGAACCTTTACGTCGGCGTGAAAGCGTACCGTTACGGGACAAGCTCGCCGTGTTGCCCAAATCCAAGTATTGGAGGATTCCCGCGGCGTATTTATTGCGATGATGGTGGAGGGGCACGCTTCCGCGTGCCCTGGACGCGCGGAAGCGCGTCCCTCCAGGAATATGATTATGAACACGCATAAACACATCGGCATCATTGGCGCCGGGCTCGGTGGGCTGAGCGCGGCTCTGCATCTACGCCGCGCGGGATATGATGTCACCGTGTACGAGTCCAATACGCGACCCGGCGGCCGTGCCAACCGTATCGAGGAGGCCGGTTTCACATTCGACACGGGCCCCACCCTTCTCAATTATCCGTGGGTGTACGAGGAACTCTTCCGCGCCTGCGGGGCCGATCTCCATGACGTGCTTGAATTGTTACCGGTCGATCCGTCCATTCGTTTCATATGGCCGGACGACACGACGTTCACCCTGTCCAGCGACCTGGTCCGCCTCCGCGAGGAATGCGAACGCCTTGCACCCGGCATGGGACCCGACCTCATGGCCTTCCTGGCCGATGCCCGGCACAAGACAGCCCTGTCATTCGGTCACCTCGCGTTGCGCAATGTGGACCATCCCCTGCAATGGGCCACCCTGCTCTCGCTACGCGACTGGTATGCCACCGGGGCCTGGCGCTCGTTGTGGTCGGAATTGGGGCGCTTCATCCGCCACCCGCGCATCCGGGAAGCGTTCGCGTCCTACGCCATGTATCTCGGGGGATCCCCATGGGAATTGCCGGGTTTGTTTTCCATCCTGCCGTACGGCGAACTCGCCCAGGGCCTGTGGTTCCCGAAAGGCGGCATGCACGAACTGCCCCGGGCCATGGCGGATCTGGCGGCTCGTCTCGGAGTGACCATTCACTACGAATCCCCCGTGGACTCCGTTCGTCTTGTCGGCGGATGTGTGGCGGGGTTGGTCATGACGTCTGGACAGGAGCAGGAACACGATCTTGTGGTATCCAATGTGGATGTCCCCACCACACGCGAACAGCTTTTTCCGGACGGGCCCCTTCGCCGGAATGGAGAAAAGCTGAACCAACGGTTACGCATGACGCCCGGGGTGATCACCTTCTACTGGGGTCTCAAAGGGGATTATCCGGAATTGCCCCATCATTCTATTTTCCTTCCCGCCGATTTCAAAACCGCATTCGAGGCCTTATCCGTCCGCCATGTCATACCGGACGATCTTCCCTTTTACGTGTGTGCGCCTTCCAAATCGGATCCGGGCATGGCCCCCGCCGGAGGCACATCCTTTTTCGCGCTGGTACCTGTCCCTCATTTGAAACAGCAGCCTGGAGTTCATTGGGACCATACGGTTGCCGATATCCGTTCGCGAATTATGGCGCGCTTGCGACATCATGATATCCGCTTGGACGAGAGAGACCTCCTCGTTGAACGGGTTTTCACGCCGGAGGACTGGCGGGTTCGTTTCGGCCTGTACGAGGGGTCCGCGTTCGGGGCCGCGCACACCCTGTTCCAAATGGGCCCCTTCCGGCCTCCGAACCGGGATCGCGCCGTCGAAGGCCTGTATTATGTCGGCGCCAGCACGACACCCGGCACGGGGGTACCCATGGTGGTGTTGGGCGGTCAGATGACCGCTGAACGGATCATGCATCATGCACGTTGAACAATATGGCCATGGGCCACGCATCTATCTGGCCATACACGGCTGGGGCGGCACACACCGTGATTTTCTGCCCATTACGCACCGGATCCCGCCCGACATCACGCTGTTCAGTGTGGACCTCCCCGGTTGCGGCCGCTCCCCTCCTCCGGACGACTGGACGCCGGACTACATCACCAATTGCCTTTGTTCACTCATGGCCGCGAATCACGCAACTCGCTACACGCTTATCGGTTTCTGTAGCGGCGCGGCCTTCGCCATGCATCTCGCGCGATTTGACCCGGATCATGTCGAGCGGCTCATCATGATCGATCCCTTTGACGGCATACCGTGGTATTTCCGATTATTTCTCATTCCGGTTATCGGGCGCAGCTGTTATCGAATGGCCTTTGGCGGCGAAACAGGCCGGGGCATGGTCAACCGCATCCTGCAACGGCGTCAGGGAGGAAAAGAGGATTTCACGGAAGCCTTTGTGGATCTGGACACCGATACCGCTTTACGTTATCTGCGCCTGTTCAACCATTTCGGAGATGCGGACACGTATAGAGAATTAGCGCTTCCTGTGGATCTGGTATACGGGGAAAAGACTTTCGCCGCGGTGCGCGCCGCCGTTGAACGTTACCGCACCCTCTGGCCGGGATCCCGCGTGCACGAAATGCCGGGGGCAAACCATCTTCCCCTTGTCGTCCATGCCCCCCGCATCGCGGGGATTCTTTTTAAAGACGGCCGATCTTACCCAACCGGGCAGTAAATAGTGGCAGATACAGCCGCAAGTGGGGAGAGGACGCCACGCTTCGACATTCCAGACGCATTGAGCGCTGATCGCAATTCAGTGGATAGAATACTCGTCTCCCTCTCCCCCGCTTCGGGGGAGAGGGCCGGGGTG
>SLKG01000147.1 GCA_007134735.1 Kiritimatiellia bacterium | reverse complement strand
CCTGTTCCGGCTCGATCTACACCGGAATCTGCAACTCGATATCCGGGGTTCGTTCTTCAAGTTTGACGGGGTAGAGAAAGATATCGATTTCTCAGGAGGCATGACATGGGAAGGGGAATGGGAGGGCGAACCCGCAGAAGTGGAAATCATTTGGTTCATTGATGCTCAATTGGAACTTGATTTTGAGGTCATTCCCGTGGAGGTCGCCTTGCTGGCCCATTTTGACCTCCATGACCGGATCACCCCCTATTTCGGTGGAGGCGTCGGATATTTTTTTCTGGATGCCAAGGTCAGGAAATCGGAATGGGATAATTGGCGTGTGAAAACCAGCAATGAATTCGGTTTCTTTTCGGTTGGCGGGTTGCGTATTCTCCTGAACGAAAACATAAGCCTTTTCGGCGAGGCCCGGTACACTTGGCTGGAATTCGACGATGTAAAATACCGGTTTATATTCCCGAGTGATTCGGAAATAGCGGAAATAAAAGCCCATGACGACTACGAGACCAAACTGAAGATGAACGGTTTCGGCGCAAACGTCGGGCTGCTGTTCGTGTTCTAGCCATAGCCGGCCGAAGCGCAGGGGCAAAGTCCGGCTCGGCGGGAGCCTCGCACTCCAAGGGAAAACAGCGGTTTTTCATTAAATTGGAGCGTGAGCGCGCAACTGCGGGATGAGCCGCAAAACAGGCGCGGGCCGTTTTCTTCTCGCTATTCACTGCGCCAATTCCCTATGCTTCCGGCAAGAGCCGTGGAGCATGGGGCTCCCGTCTATCCCACCTTAACAAGGAGTGGTTATGAAGGCGTGGTTTTGCGTCCTGACCATGGTTGTCCTCTCGGCGTCCCCGGCCCTGACCGCGGGACTCGGTCTGCACGGTTCGTACTGGGATTCCAAGGAGGCGGACGATGCCTGGGGCGGCGGCGCCCTGTTCCGGCTCGATCTACACCAGAATCTGCAACTCGATATCCGGGGTTCGTTCTTCAAGTTTGATGGGGTAAAGGAAGATCTCATTTTCACCGGAGAAATGATGTTTGAAATGGAATTTGACGGGGAAGTCGCGGAGGTCACAATCGTGTGGAATATGGACGATCAATTGGAACTTGATTTTGAGGTCATTCCCGTGGAGGTCGCCTTGCTGGCCCATTTTGACCTGCACGATCGGATCACCCCGTATTTCGGCGGGGGCGTCGGGTATTATTTTCTGGATGCCAAGGCCGGGAAATCGGAATTCGATCTCGACTGGGAAACCAAAACCAGCAATGAATTCGGGTTTTTTGCGGTGTGCGGGCTGCACATTCGCCTCAATGAACATGTCAGCCTGTTCGGCGAGGCCAGGTACACCTGGCTGAAATTCGACGATGTGAAATACCGGTTCATGCCTCCAGAGGATCCCGGAGATGTGTTTTTTATTCCTCTCGAATACGAGACCGAACTGAAGATGGACGGGTTCGGTGCGAACTTCGGCCTGTTGTTCGTGTTCTAACCATAGCCCGCCGCGCCTTGCCGGCCGAAGCACATGGGCAAAGTCCGGCTCGGCGGAAGCCTCGCCCTTCAGGGAAATACAACGGTTATTCATTGAGCTGGAGAGTGAGCCCGCAACTGCGGGATGAGCCGTGTGCCATCCGGCAATGGGCGGAGTGTTTTTTGCTCGATATTGCGACGTCGACCGTATACGCTTCCGGGAAGAGCGAAGGAGAGCGTGGAGCGACGGGCTTCCTGATCATTCATTCACCTTAACAAGGAGCAGTTATGAAGGCTTGGTTATGCGTCCTGATCGTCATGGTTCTCTCGGCGCCCCAAGTCCTGGCCTCGGGACTCGGACTGCACGGTTCGTACTGGGATTCCAAGGAGGCGGATGACGCCTGGGGCGGCGGCGCCCTGTTCCGGCTCAACCTTCATGACCGCCTGCTTATCGATCTCCGGGGTTCGTATTTCAAGTTTGACGGAGTAAGTAAGGGTATCGAGAGTTCAAAGGTAAACATAGTCCTTGCGGAGGATAGTGAAGAATTCCCCGGCGTCATGTGGCTCAGTGAGTATGCCGATCGATTGGAAGTCGATATGGAAGTCATTCCCGTGGAGGTCGCCTTACTGGCCCATTTTGACGTTCATGATCGCATCACCCCGTATTTGGGTGGGGGTGTCGGATATTACTTTCTGGATGCCAAGATGAGGAAATCGGCGCAGGACACCGAATGGCTTATTAAAACCAGCGATGAATTCGGGTTCTTCGCGGTAAATGGCTTGCACATTCGTCTCAATGAATATGTACAACTGTTCGGTGAGGTCCGGTACACCTGGCTGGAATTCAAAAAGGTAAAATACCGGATGCCCGCTCCCAAGGACGATCTGCTTTGGCCGGCAGCGATAAGAGCCTTCGAATACGAGGCCGATCTGAAGATGAGCGGCTTCGGGGCGAATGTCGGCCTGCTGTTCGTGTTTTAGTTCCAGGTAGGATACATATATGTCCCACGGTGCCGTCTCGATCATAAAGAAGTGGTTCCCCGTTCTCCTTTGGCTGGGCATGGGGGTATCCCCTTCCCCGGCCGCGTGGATCGGAGTGTTCGGTTCGCACTGGGATTCCAAGGATGCAGGGAAAACCTTTGGCGGAGGGGTGTTATTTCGCCAAAACCTCAATCCCAATTGGCAATGGGACATTCGCGGATCCCTGTATTCCTTTGATACCCAGGAAGGTGATGCCGTCATCGACCTGGAAATCATCCCCTTGGAAGCCACCCTGACCATGAAGGTCATAAAGGATCCGGCATACATGTTCTATGCCGGCGGCGGGGCCGGCTATTACCTGGTGGATGCGGACATCACCCTGTCCGGCGTAAAAGAACGCGCCCGCGCCGACGATACCATTGGATATTTCATCCTGGCCGGACTGCTGTACCGGATGCAATACAACATAACGCTATTCGGGGAACTGAAATATATCCGGCTTGAACTCGACCAACCGGCCGTTCGCGGGAACCCCACGGCACCATCCGACGACAACATCATCGCCGGCGAAATGAACATGAACGGCCTTATCGGAAACGTCGGCCTTCTGATCCGATTCTAGCTCCCCTGACGGGCGTATTTCACGAATCGATCAGGAGTCCTTCTTCGGGTCACCCGGATGCCACTCCTCGGGTTCACGCTCCCCGCCGAGCGCTTCATCGAATGCGCCGGCCAGGTTGACGAGGTCCTCGCCCGGACGCAAGCCCTGCAGCATTTCATCGTCCACCTTGAAGTCCTCGTCCGAAATGGCCGCGGCCTTGATGCTCAAGCCGATCCGCCTTTCGACCGGATCGATTTTGACCACACGGGCCTCGACTTCCTGCCCGGGCTCCAACACGTCCTTGGCCCGTTGCACCCTTTCCTCGCTGATCTGGCTGATATGCACCAGGCCATCCACTCCTTCCTCGATTTCGACAAAGGCGCCGAACGAGGTAAGTTTGCTGATCTTGCCTTTGACCTTCTGGCCTACTTCGTACCGCTGGGCAATCGTTGCCCATGGATCTTCCTGGGCCTGTTTGAGTCCCAAGCTGATCCGCTGGCTGGAGGGATCCACTTCGAGTACAATGGCATCCACTTTTTCGCCCTTCTTCAGGATTTCGGAAGGATGATTCACTTTCCGCGTCCATGACATGTCGGATACGTGGATCATACCGTCCACCCCCTCTTCCAACTCCACGAATGCGCCGTAGTTCGTAAAATTCCGGACAACACCGGAGACGCGGGTTCCTATGGGATATTTCTGTGCGACCTGATCCCAGGGGTTTTCTTCCGTCTGACGGATTCCGAGGGATATTTTTTGCTCGTTCTTGTTGATACCCAGCACCACCGCCTCAACTTCATCCCCCACGTTCAGGACATCCGCCGCCTTGGCCACGCGCTTGGTCCACGACATTTCGGATACATGGACCATTCCTTCCACGCCCTCCTCTATTTCGATAAAGGCGCCATAGGGCATCAGATTGACCACCTTGCCGCGGACACGGCTGTTCACCGGATACTTCTCCTCGATATCGTCCCATGGGTTCGAGCTCTTTTGTTTCAAGCCGAGCGAGATACGTTCCCGGTCCATGTCAATGTCGAGAATCATCACTTCGATTTCCTGGCCGATCTTGAGCACATCGGATGGATGATTAACACGGCCCCAGCTGATATCGGTAATATGGAGCAGGCCGTCCATGCCGTTCAGATCGATGAACGCGCCGAAATCCGTGATGTTCTTGACGGTGCCCCGGCGGGTCTGTCCTACCTTGATCTCGGAGAGCAGGGCCTTCTTCTGATCGCGCCGTTCATCCTCAAGCAATTCACGGCGGGATACGACGATATTTCTGCGCTCCGTATTGATTTTCAGAATCTTAAACTGAAAGGTCTTCCCGACATAATCTTCCACATGCCGGACCGGCATGACATCGACCTGGGAGCCGGGCAGGAAGGCCTCCACTCCCACATCCGCGATCAATCCGCCCTTGACCTGGGCGGTGATGGCTCCTTCGATAACATCGCCTTCCTTGAATTTCGAAAGAACATGTTCCCAGTTCCGCTGGGTTTCGGCACGCCGCTTGGACAGCACCACCATGCCTTCATCGTCCTCGAGTTTTTCCAGCAGGACTTCGGTTTCATCGCCTTCCCTGATCTGATCCGGTTCCTTGAATTCGGATTTCGGGATCAAACCTTCGGACTTGTATCCGATGTCGACCAGGACATCATTTTCGCGTACTTCCAGAATTTTACCCTGGACAATGGAGCCTTCGGTATAATCCCGAATGGTTTCCTCGTACATGGCCGACATCGCGGCCTGTTCATCCCCCTCGAATTGGTGAGGGTCGAATGTCTTTTTCTGCTTGGTTTGTTTTAGTTGTTGCATGGGGTAGCCGTTTGTGGTTTCGGGCGCTTGTTTCGTATTTCGACGGAGGTCGCCGCCCGGAAACCGCCCACCCATTTCCGGGAAAAGACACGGAACATAACACCGCCCCCTGGTCATGGCAAGGGTTGTTTACATTAATTTTGCGCACGGGGAACGTGAGCATCCGGGCGTAAGCCCCCTCATCAAACCCGTTATTCTTGCACCGGTGTGAACGGCCGGAGGAAGTCTCAGGAACGCCTCCTTTCACGCGGCCCGTCGCCCCGACACGCCCCGGATAACTTCTAATCCGCTTGCGGCCATGCCGCGTCACGCCGTACACTGCGCCGCAAAGAAACGGTACGATTTCATGGATCATAAAAGCAACGTCACCATTATTGTCCCGGTGTTCAACGAGCGGAAGGCGGTGGGACCGGTGCTCGACGAGCTGATCCGGTTTTCTAAAGGCCGCGATGTGGATATTATTGTCGTGGACGATGGTTCGGATGACGGCACGGCCGATATCCTTGCCGATTTTTCCGGGAAAATCACGCTGTTGCGGCACCGGGCGAACCGGGGATATGGCGCGGCCTTGAAAACCGGTATTCTGGCCAGCCGCGCCGGGAACGTGCTTTTTTTCGACAGCGACGGCCAGCATGATGTGAAAGACATTCCCGCCATTCTTTCCGAACTCGAGCATCACGAATGTGTGTTCGGCGCGCGAACGGATGGAGCCGGCATTCCCCTTGCTCGCAAACCGGGCAAATGGTTATTGCGCAGGATCTGCCGTTATCTGGCCGGCCAGAAGATCCCCGACATCAATTGCGGACTGCGCGCCGGCCGACGGCACCTGTTCATGCGTATGCTCGATCTCCTCCCCGAAGGATTCTCTTTTTCGATCACCTCCCTGATGTACGTTATCAAGAGCCGGTATTCCCACATCTTTGTGCCGGTCCAATGCAAACCTCGTACCGGGCGGAGTTCCGTTCGAATCGTCTATGAAGGCGTGAAGGCCATCCTGCTGGCCTTGCGACTGGTGATGCTCTTCGATCCGCTTCGCACGCTTGGAATACCGGCCGTGGCATTCATCGCCATCGGTATCTTGTACCAGGTATATATCATTGCGACCTACCGCACGGTTATCGTGGGAGGCGCGTTGCTCTCCATTCTCGCGGGCATTATTCTTTTCCTTTTCGGTCTGCTGGCCGACCAGGTGGCCAGCTTGCGAAAGGAGATCAGCTCTCATAACAGCCTGTATTGGGAACGGAATCCATCCCTTGAGGGAGACGGGGATGCCGGGTAAGCGTCTACTGGTCATTTGCCAGGGCTTCCCTCCCTTCCACGGCGGCGCCGAACAAGCGGCGTGGTATCTGGCCCGGGAAGCCGTACGGGATGGATGGGCTGTTGACGTGTTGACGTCCGACATCGGTGGTCGGCTTCCGAGCGAACAACGCATGGATGGCATGAGCGTGCATCGTGTTCGTGCGGCCAAGAGGGCATGGGGCGCACATACCATCCCGGAACTGCTGGCTTTCTATCGCGCGGGTCGGCGCTGGATCAACCGGCAGGACAAATCCTGGCGCCCCGATTTTGCCCTTGCGCATTTCACGTATCCGGCCGGGCTACTTGCCCGGCATCTGCAACGCCGGAGGGGAACACCGTACGCGGTGGTCCTGCAAGGCTCCGATGTGCCGGGGTACCAACCCGAACGCTTCGGTTTCATCGATCCCCTTTTGAAACCGCTGGCCAGGCGGGTTTGGCACAAGGCACAGTCCGTCGTCGCCGTGAGCCGTTCCTTGGCCGACCTGGCACGACAGACATGGCCGGAGGGACGTATCACCGTGATCGGGAACGGAGTGGATACGACACTATTCCACCCCCCTGAAGACCGGGCTCGCGCTTCTGATTCATCCAGGGCCGTTCGCCTGATCACGGTGGCTCAATGCATTCGCCGGAAGGGACTTCATCACCTGATCCGGGTGCTGGGCGAACGGCCGGAAGCCGTCCGTAATTCCCTGAGGCTCGATGTGTATGGCACCGGCCCGGAGCAAGACCGGCTGCGCCGGCAGGCTGGACAAGCCGGCTTGTCGGCGACATTTCACGGAATCGCCACTCGCGATACCCTGGCATCGGCCTATCGAGAGGCCGATCTCTTTGTATTGCCTTCCATGGCGGAAGGGTGTCCTCTCGCCGTTCTGGAGGCCATGGCGTGCGGCTTGCCCGTCATCGCGACATCCGTCGGAGAACTCCCCTCCCTGATCGAAGATCACCGGAACGGCCTGCTTGTGCCGCCGGGCGATCTCCGGGCCTTGAAAACGGCGTTGGTACAGCTCCTGCAACATCCCGATCAACGCCGGCATCTCGGCGGAGCCGCACGGAAAACAGCGGAACGCCATGCGTGGCCGATCCTATGGGAACAGTACAGAAGATGCATCGACGAGAATCTCGCACACCCCCGAAACTCGTAATGCATCCCGTTGGTCCGTGTGGTAGGCTCTCCGCCCATGCGCGCCGTGGTCACAAAATTGGGCAAGGGGTCCGCTTTGTACGGGATGAGTCTCATGCTGCAGAAGGTGCTTCACATCATTCTGCTGCCCATCTATACGCGTTTTCTTGCGCCGGACCAATACGGTATCCTGACACTTCTGAATACCTGTGGACACACGGTTGCGCCCCTGCTCTCCCTCGGCCTGGGTTCAGCCGTCATCTGGTCGGTTACGTACCGCCGGACAGACGTACGCCAAACCTTCGGGTCCGTTCAGGCTTTCCAATTTCTGTACGGCCTGGCGTTGACCGGCCTGCTGTTGATATGGGCTCCCTATCTCGCCGGGCTTGTGTTCGGGAACCCGGCATATGCCGGCCTGCTTCGGCTCATTTTCCTCGTGTTCTTTCTTGAAACGACGGAACATCTTCTCTTTTCGCACTTCCTGATCAAGGATCGCGTAGGGCTGATGGCTTTGGCGGCGAGCGCGCGGTTTGTTGTAAGTGCCGCGCTGCACATTTTCTTTCTGGCGTACATGGAAATGGGCGTTCCGGGCGTCGTCCTGGCACAATTGAGCACGTCCCTGTTGTTTGGCACGGCGGCATGGATTGTTCTGTGGACAAAACACCCGCCTCGATTCGATATGCCGGGTATCGGTCCTTTGCTGCACTACGGCTGGCCAATCGTGCCCGCCTATCTGTGCTCCATGGTTTTGACCCTGTCTGACCGGTTCTTTCTACAGTATTTCCGCAATGAATTCGAGGTCGGATTGTACACGCTGGCGTACAATATCGGCCTGGTGATCAATCTTCTCGTATTGAGCATTCAACAGGTCTGGCAGAAACAAATGTTCGATACGGTCCGGGACGACCCGGACGCTTCCCGTACCATCGGTCGATTGTTCACCGCCTATGCCGCGCTTCTCGGCGTCGCGGGCTTGGGGCTCACCCTGTTCCGTCGCGAAATCATCGCCCTGCTGACGCCGCCCGAATACCATGCGGCCGCCCGGGTCGTTCCCCTGATTGTCGCGGCCTACGCGTTAAACGGCTTGACCCTGGCTACAAACATCGGCATGAAAGTGCGGAATAGAAATCACCTGTCCCTGCCGATTGTCGCGGCCGCCGCCCTGCTGAACCTGGGCTTGAATTTCCTGCTGGTACCGCGCTACGGCATGATGGGCGCTGCATGGGCCACCCTGTGTGCGTACTTTGTGCGCTGGATCATTTATCGTATGGTCGATCAGCGTCTGTGGCCCATATCGTTCGAATATGGACGGCTGCTCATACTGGCCGGTCTGTTGGGCGGAGCGTCCGGGATGTCCGCACTTCTGACCACCGATCAATTCCAGGTGGACATAGCGGTCAAATTGTCGATCCTGGGTTTGACCTCGTTGCTATTATGGGGCTTGTATCACATTTGTGAAAACTGCCGAGGATCATGAATTCCGTGCCTTCCAATTCATCCCGCATTCTATTGCTCGGAGGCGATATCCAAAGCAACATGGGCGATCGGGCCATCCGGGCGGCGTTGATTTCTTTAATCCGTGAAGCCGTCCCGGACGCCGAATTCTACGCGGTGTCGCGACAACCCGAACGAGACCAACGCGAATTCGGATTACGGGTGCTGGGGTCGAGTGCCTTCGCCCTCTTGACCCGTTTCCGGGTCCTGCGACGCATGACCCTGGTTGTGTGGGGCGGCGGCCAGCTCCTGCAGGACGATACCAGCCTGGTTAAGAACCTGTACTGGGCCGCCGTGCTGATCTGGGTCCGCCGCATAGCGGGCGTGCCGATCGTCGGGCTGGGTATCGGCATCGGGCCGCTCACGCGACGAGCCGGAATTATCCTTGCACGGCTCGCCTTGCGGAATCTCACCCGGTGCGTCGGTCGCGACCCCGAAACCTGTTCCTGTATCCGCCGCCTTACGGGCGGGCGGGTGCCCGTTCATCAGGCCATGGATGCCGCCCTGTTTCTGCAACCCGCGCCCACCGACTTCATGGACCGGCCGGGTGGCAAATCGCACATGCCGGACCGCACCGGGAATGAAGTAATCATCGGCGTGGCCGTGCGCCGCTGGTTTCACCTGAAGAAGAATCCCATCCTCCCCTATCAATGGGTGGCCGGGTGGCAAAGAGAGTCCTCGACAGAGAACGAGCGCATGGAGTTTTTCATACGGCAGATAGGCGCGGCCCTGAAACGGCTGGGGGAACGACACCGGCTACGCCTGGTTTTTTTCCCCATGGCCGGCATGCGCTGGGAAAGTGACGACGTATTATCCGCCAAGGTCGCCGACGCAGCCGGGTGGCCCACCCTTATCCTGCCCCTGTCGGACTGCGACGCCGCGACCGTCAAGACCCTGGCGGGCTCGTGTGATCTGTTTGTTACCATGCGCATGCACGGCGCCATACTGGCCGCCGGTATGGGAGTGCCTCCCATCACCATTTCCCACACCCCCAAGTCCGCCTATTTCCACCAGTCGCTGGACCTGCAGGATTGGGTGCTGGACCTGAATGCCTGCGCCGCGGAAGGAGGCGCGGAAATCATGTATGAAATGTTCCGTAACGCTCTTGCGCAACGCCCAACCCTCACACGGCATTTGCGGAAACGAATCGCCGAGCGGCGGACGGATATAACCATATATCGGGACACTTTACTCACAACGCTCAGTCAATATGGAGCACATCCGTGAAACCCGCCACCCAACCATCCCTCAAACAGAAGATACACTGTCTTATCACGCCCGCGGTTTTCCTCGTGATTCGTGCGTACCGCCGCCTGCTGTTCGGCAAGAAGCTAATCGCCATTACCGGCAGTGTCGGGAAAACCACCACAAAGGAACTCGTTCATGCCGTCCTCTCCACACATTACAGCGGACGAAAAACGCACGGCTCCTGCAACGGCATCTCCGCGCTGGTGCGCGCGATCCTTTCGACGCGACCGTGGGATCGGTTCTGCGTTGTGGAAATGGGGGCGAGTCGCGCGGGCATTATACGCCGGCTGGCGGGCATGGCACCACCCGATATCGCGGTCGTCCCGGCCATCGGGCTGGATCATTATACCGTGTATCGCAGCCGGGAAGGCGTCGCCAAAGAGAAAGGCGCCATGGTTCGAGCCCTGTCGGCCCGCGGAACCGCCATCCTCAACGCGGACGACCCGCTGATTGCCGCCATGGCCGAGTGGACAGAAGCGCGAGTGGTGCGGTTCGGTTCCGGTCCGCAGGCGGACGTGCGCGCGTCCAACGCCTCGGCCGTCTGGCCCGATCCGCTCTCCTTTACGCTCCACGTGGACGGAGAAAGCCATCGGGTACACACGCAATTGCTCGGAACGCAGTGGATGTCCTGTATGCTGGCCGCCATCGCGGTGGGACGCGAAATGCGTGTCCCGATGAACGACATATTACGCGCGATCGAATCATTTGAGCCGGTCGAGTGCCGCATGTCGCCCGTTACTCATCCCGATGGTGTGCAATTCATCCTCGACGACTTCAAGGCGCCCCACTGGGCTATCGAAAACGCCCTGTCCTACATGCGGGAGGCACGGGCCAGGCGACGGATCATGGTGTTCGGAACCATCTCCGACGCGCCCGGGGCCACATCGCCGAAGTATCGCGCCATCGCCCGAAGTGCGCTGGAATTCTGCGACCTGGTTGTTTTCGCGGGAAACTGCGCGCACTACGCCGTCAAAGCCGGCGAAGCGTCCGTTTCAGACCGGTTAAAAGCGTTCGATACCGTCCGTGAAGCGTCCGACTTCCTGAAAGGGGAACTGCGGGCGGGCGACCTGGTTCTACTGAAAGGCTCGATGAGGGCCGACCATCTCTTGCGTATTGCCCTCGACCGGGAACGACCGATCTCGTGCTGGCGCATGGATTGCAATATGATGATCCGTTGCACGTTATGCCCCGACCTGTACGGGAAGACCCGCGCACCATGATCGGATTTCATACCACCCTGACCTATGACCTGATGAAGTCGATTTTCGGATCGCTTCGGCACTCACCTGTCACGGCAAAGCAACTGGCGGCTCGCCAGACAAGTCGCCTTCAATGTCTATTACGCTATGCCTACCGGTACTCCCCCTATTACCGCATGCTCTTTGAACAACGTGGCCTGCACCCGTCGGATATTCGCACCACCGCCGATCTGACTCGTCTTCCCATTCTGGAAAGGCATGTCGCGCGGGAACGAATGGATGAGCTGATCAGCACGGAAGTCAACCCGCGATTACTCCTGCCTCGCACCACCAGCGGAAGTTCCGGCGCGCCCTTCCCCTTCCCCGAAACCGCCCTGGAACTTTTTGCAAGCAACCTGTTCTGGGCGCGGTGTTACATGGACTGCGGCTACCAGCCGTTGTCACGCCAGGTTAAAATCGTTCTCCCGTCACAGATCCGCGAGCGGCGCCGGGCCTGGGAAAGGTTCGGCCTGTTCCGGCGCATCTACCTGGATGCCACCCTGTCTCCGGACGAAAAAATCGAGCGATTACGAAAGTTGGAACCCGCGCTCCTGGTGGCATGGGGGAACATACTCGACGAAATCGGCTGGCGGCTCGAAGACACGAATTCCCACCTTGATATTCCCGGCGTGTGCAGCACGGCCAGCGCGCTCTGGCCCGATACGAGACGTCGCGTCGAGCAGCGAATGGGGGCGCGGGTGTTCGATCTGTACGGCGCGGTGGAGACAGGCCCCGCCGCATGGGAATGCGGACACCATGAGGGCTTCCATGTGCATAGTGATCTTGTCGTCGTGGAAATCGTGGACGACGAAGGCCGACCGGCGCGGCATGGACGCCTCGTTTGCACGGTTCTCTGGCGACGCTCCCTGCCGTTGATTCGATACGCGATCGGCGACACGGGGGAATGGGCGGACGGCTCTGACCAGGGCTGCAATCTACCTTATCCGGTGCTCCGTGCGCTGACCGGCCGGGAGACGGAGTCGGTCCGCCTTCCAAACGGAATACGGGTCAGCCCGTTCACCCTTCGCAATGCCTTGTATGAACGCTCCCCGGACAGGCCGGGCCAACTGACCTATAAACCCGGAATCAAGCAGTTTCAGATGGTCCAGGAAACCCCCTCTGATTTCCGTCTCCGTATCGTACCCGGATCCGAATTTACACCCGAGGTCGAACGCTCCGTGCTGGACGCTTTCCACCGCCAATTCGGAGGCGCCATACGTCTTCGTGTCGTCCGGGTTGAACGCATCGCCTCTCCTCCCGGCGTCAAGTTTTCCCCGATGATATCCCTCGAATATATCGAACGAATGAAGGCGCGCGGCGTTGAAACCGATGTGTTTACGCGGGCACCGTAACCTTGCTTGTCCTTCTTCGACGAAAATCACAAGGCGGGCGCAAGCCGGAGAATGTAGTGCTTGAGCATGAAGCGCCCCGGGAAACCCTCCGATTCACCCGTCACGACGAAGCGCGGATCCAGGTACGGCATTACGGGTTCCATCAAGAGCGTTCCCGTGCCGAACGGTTCACGCAGAATGATCGTGGCGTCGGGACGGGCCGTTTCCAATATCCTGTTCATGATCTCGCGGCGGGGCGCGGCAAACGGATCCCAATAGATCGTATCGTGCGGGGCATACGAT
>SLKG01000042.1 GCA_007134735.1 Kiritimatiellia bacterium | reverse complement strand
CGTAATCGTCGCCCGCTATCGTGTGCCGATGAGAAAAGAACAGAGAATACGAAGCGCAAGAAGCGTGGTATGGGTTTCGAGCCCGTGAAGGGAAAAGCAATCTGAATGTCCAACAGCCAACAAGGAATGTCCAATGTCCAAACATGATCCTTGGTCATTCCTTGTTGGATATTGGATATTCCCCCCGAATAATGCGCGAAAAGCCGGGAGAAGAACCCACCCCCGCCCCCTCCAAGGAGGGGAGGAAGATCCTGGTTCCGTGCGTCACTTTCGAATCAGGGCCAGCACCTCGTCACGCTTCTGCTCCATCATTTCTTTTGTCTTCGCCTCGAGGTTGAGCCGTACCAGCGGTTCGGTGTTGGAGGGCCGGACATTGAACCACCAGTCATCGAACTCGAAACTGACCCCGTCCAGGTCGAGCAGCTTTGCGTCCGGGTACGTCTCGCGCAGTTTCTGGAACAGCGCTTCCGCGTCGTGCACTTCGGAATTGATTTCCCCGCTGGCATGGTAGCGCTTGATCGGCCGGATCAGTTCAGACAACGGTTTGCCGGTATGACTGATCAGGTTGGCGACATAGATCGCCGCCAGTGCCGCGCTCTCGGTGTAGTAGTTTTCCCGGAAATAGTAATGCCCCGACAGTTCTCCGGCAAAGATGGCGTTGGCCTCGCGCATCTGCTGCTTGATAAAGGCGTGCCCCACGCGTGATTTTCGGGGTTCGCCGCCTCCTTCCTCGATGACCTCTTTCACGGCCCAGCTGCTGCGCAGGTCGTAAAACACCACGCCTTTTTCCTTTTCCAGGATGGCTTCGGCGATCAACGCGGTGATCATGTCGTTGGAAACGATGTTACCCTGTTCATCCGTGAAGCCGGCGCGGTCGGCATCGCCGTCGAAATAGATGCCGAAATCATAGCCCCCGGAACGAATGACTTCCTGGAGCGGTTCAAAGGTTTCCAGGTCGAGCGGATTGGCTTCATGGTTCGGGAAGCTTCCATCGAGTTCGTCGAAAAGCGGATGGATGTCCAGCACACCCGTGAGCGTGCGGCCTTCGTAAATGCCCATGCCGTTGGCGTAATCGATGGCGACCTTGACGGGTCCCTGGAGATCGGCGAACTGGCGGATATGATCGCAGTATTCGGAGACGATGTCGTATGTGGTGATGTTTCCCGGTTTGGCGGCCGGAGGGTCAAAGGCCTCATCCCGCACGATGCGCTCGAGATCCTGGATCCCGGTAGCACCGCTGATGGGAATGGCTTTTTCGCGGCACATCTTAAACCCGTTCCACTCGGGGGGATTGTGCGAAGCGGTAATCATGATGCCCGCATCCGCAACCAGTTTCCCATTGGCGTAATAGGACATGGGTGTGGAACACAGGCCGAGATCGATGACGTCCGCGCCCTGTTCGTTCAGTCCCCGGGCCAAGGCCTTGAAAAGGGGTTCGGAATGCGGGCGCATATCGCGGCCCACGACGACTTTCCGGCATTTCAAAAAAGTAACAAACGCGCGCCCGATCTTGTGCGCCGTTTCCTCATCCAGCGTCTTTCCGTAGATGCCCCGAATGTCATATGCTTTGAATATATTGGCCATGGTATCCCGTCCTTTGTTGGCGAGTAACTACTCAGGCGCGGATCGGTGAACGATTACGTGCGACGATTACGGCGGACGATTGGAGGGATTCTACCGTAATCCGTAATCGTCGCCCGTAATCGTCAACCGGACACCGTCTTCGATCGTATATCCTCCTGAGTCGTTACGTTGGCGAAAACATATACATTCCGGCCGCCCGAATACAAGCATTCTTGAAAAAGATGCGGGATGCGGGATGCGGGATACGGGATGCGGGATACGGGATGCGGGATGCGGGATACGGGATGCGGGATGCGGGATGAGGCGGAAAAAGAGAAAGGATGAGATGGAGATGCTTCCCAAGAACCAATAATCCAATAGCCAATCAACCCTTCCCCCCTTGACAATTTCCTTCACGTTTCGCCTACTATCCCAAGTCATGATATTCCCACGCCGGGGCACGGAAGAGGAGTTGGCTCATGAATATTCGACAAGACATCACGGAAACCATCTACAAAACCCCAATGGTCCGATTGAATAATCTGACCCGCGATTTGGGCGCCGAGATCCTGCTGAAAATGGAATCGCATAACCCGCTGGGAAGTGTGAAAGACCGGATCGGACTGGCCATGATCAATGCGGCGGAGCGTGACGGATTGTTGAATTCCGAGTCGGTTATAGTGGAGCCGACCAGCGGGAATACCGGTATTGCGCTTGCGTTTGTGGCGGCCGCCAGGGGATATCGGCTGATCCTGACCATGCCGGACAGCATGAGTCTTGAGCGTCGACATCTCCTGCGTGCGCTGGGGGCGAACCTGGTGCTGACCCCCGCGGATCAGGGTATGACCGGCGCGGTGGCAAAAGCCGAGGAAATAGTAGAAGGGGAGCCCCATGCCTTTATGCCCCAGCAGTTCAATAATCCCGCCAATGCCGAGATTCATCGCCAAACCACGGCGGAAGAGATTTGGAAGGATACGGACGGCAAGGTGGATATCGTAGTCGCCGGGGTGGGTACGGGCGGTACGATCAGCGGGGTTTCGGATGTTCTCAAACAGCGAAAACCGGATGTCAAAGCCATCGCGCTGGAACCGGCGAAATCCCCGGTGATTTCCGGCGGGAAACCGGGCCGGCATAAGATTCAGGGAATCGGAGCGGGATTCGTGCCCGGAATCCTGCGTGTCGACCTGCTGGACGAGGTGATGCCGGTGGAGGAAGAGGATGCTCTTGAATATGCCAGGCGGCTGGCCCGGGCAGAGGGTGTGGTGTGCGGGATTTCCGCCGGCGCCAATGTCTGGGCGGCCCTGCAGGTTGCGAAGCGGCCCGAAAATAAGGGCAAGATGATCGTGACATTTGCATGCGATACCGGCGAACGCTACCTCTCCACACCGCTGTTCGCGGAAGAGTAGTCTCCGCTTGATTACGTTGCCGCCCGGTGAGAGCCTCTCCCTCCAAAGGATGGGTGCGTAGCCTCGCGTGTTAACGCGTGGCGATATGCGTTCGGGTATGTTACGGAATCAAACAACGTGAATCTGATCCTCATTGACTCATCCGAAATGAACGACTCCGGGATTGCCGTGCTGTCCGACCATCGTGCCCGGCATGTCGCGGAAGTACTCAAGACTCCGGAAGGCGGCTTCGTGCAGGTGGGCCTGATCGATGGGCCCAGGGGACGGGCCGTCGTGCGGGAACAACAATCGGATCGGGTGGTATTGGAGTGTTCGTTTTATGACGCCATACCGCCGCGTCCCGCCGTTGATCTTCTGCTTGCCCTGCCTCGCCCTAAAGTCATGCGGCGGTTATGGGCTCCGATCGCCTCGCTGGGGGTGGGGCGCATTGTGCTGACCAATGCCGCGCGCGTGGAACGGAATT
>SLKG01000053.1 GCA_007134735.1 Kiritimatiellia bacterium | reverse complement strand
CTCCGACGACAGCCTCACCCCCTATCTTATAAATTTGTAAATCAACCACTTGAGGGTTTTGCTACTTTTTGAACCCCGCCCTGCTACCACATGAACCCTCGAAAATTTGCACGGCAACAGTTATTGCCAGACATTTGGCAGTGGCTGTCATTGCCGTTCGTTTAAACTAACGGGTAGGAAACAATTTAATCCAAGACAACACAAACAGTCTTTTGCGTGCTTTGTGGTGAATTATTTTTTCACCGCAAAGACGCAAAGTACGCGAAGGTTTTCTTTGCGGCCTCTGCGTGAATGATTTTCCTCGTAAAGAGCGCAAAGAAATAGTCAGACTCGTAAAACAAAAAAATGCAATCAAAACCAAAAAAACCGGGTTCGAAAAAGCCGGCCAAAGGGAAGGCAGCCAAAGCACCAGGCAATGAAGCTACTCAGGATGCCGGCAAACTAAGTGTGGAACACCGCATCAAGGCGCTGAAAAAGATCATTAAACAACTCACCCATGATAAAAACTCCAGCCAATAAGTCATTAACCATTAAAAACAGACAACTTATGAAGCAGCTAACCCTATTTCTTACAGCCATTCTCATGGGCACTTTGCTGCCTGCTCAATCTCAACAGGGCATTAGCAACCAGGCCATCATCCGCGACAGCGAAGACCTTCCCATTATCGACGCACCCATCGGCATCCGCATCAGTATCATACAGGGAGCCATCGATGGGGAGGTCGTCTATATTGAAACGCATGCGCCGGTATCGAACGAAAACGGGCTGATCACCTTTGAGATCGGCGCCGGCGAGGCTATAACCGGTAAATTTTATGGCATCAACTGGATGTACGGGCCATATTTCCTGAAAACGGAGGCTGATCCTGGCGGCGGTGATGACTACACCATATCCGGCATCACGCAGCTGTTGAGCGTGCCCTATGCCTACCATGCGTCGTCACTAACTCTTAGCTCGACCAACGGGGCAAAGTACGGCGTAGGGGTCGATAACGACGGCAACCTCTTCACTTACATGGTGGAAGAGTCGCCCTGCCCGCCCGTAACCGATGTTGACGGCAACACCTATGAAACGGCCTGGATCAACGAGCAGTGCTGGATGGCCGAAAACCTGAAAACCACGAAATACAGTGATGGTACAGCCATCGCTTATCCCGGCACCAGCAATACAAGCTGGGAAAACAACACCACCGGTGCTTATGCCTGGTACAACAATGACATTTCAAATAAAGACCTTTACGGCGCCTTGTATAATTGGTATGCTGTAAACAATGCCAAAGGTCTCTGCCCTGAAGGATGGAGAGTCCCTTCGAATGAGGACTGGGACGCATTGGAAAACTTCATTCCCGGGCTGGATCACCTGAAAGGAAACAAGCTGAAATCCTGTCGGCAGGTCAACTCGCTGCTTGGAGGTGATTGCGATACGGAGTTACATCCCCGCTGGAATGCACATGGTACCCACTACGGAACGGACGAATACGGTTTTTCAGGACTTCCAGGTGGCAGGCGAATTACCAATGGTGCTTTTCAGCAGATCGGTGGCTACGGCTGGTGGCAAACTTCTACTGAAACATCCGGTAGCATTTACGGAAAATGGCTTTTCAATGGAGCAGGAGGCCTTGGCCAACAGCCCCAAGTTCCTAAAAACCTTGGCATGAGCGTGCGCTGCATTAAAGACTAAGCCCTCGCAAAACCATGAAACATTTTTTTTGGATTATGTGTTGATAATCTATTATTTAAGATCATAACAATCAGTCAAATAAGTGTACGATTAAACCCTAAAGCTATGAAAAAATTTACATTTACATTGATGGCAATGGTGCTTAGCCAAATGCTAATGGCCCAGCCGGTTCTGAACAACAACATGAATTTCACCCTGGGCGACAGTTTTCGTTCAAACATTTACAACTCAGTCTTTAACGTCGTTCCAGGCCCGCCAGGAGAAAATATGGTATGGGATTTTGAAGTAATTGACGGCGATTATTTAGGAGAAGGAAGCCCCAGCATTTGTGTTGACCCCTCCACAACACATTTTGCAGATTCCGCTGCGGTAATGCAGTCGGATATTGCAATTATGACCCCTCCAACCGATCCCGATGAGCCGTATATTTATCAATATGTGACCTCTTCAAACAGTTCACGTGAATATATTGCAATGGGCATGTACCTGGAAGGCTTTGGCACATACGCAACTTATAATGAAGAATGGATTGATCTCAAATTCCCTATGGAATACGGCGACAGTTTTGATTTTGATTTAGAAATATTGAGTTTTTCTCTTGAAGGCGGGTATTACTATTATCACGACTCCTTGCAGGTTACCCTGGAAGCAGATGCCTGGGGCTCATTAATCACACCCGCAGAGTCATTTCCCAGTGTTTTACGATTGAAACAAACCGAAGTAAGCCGTTCATGGTATAAATTTGAAATCGATGAACCATGGATGTTTATGGGTGAGTTTACAATGGTCTCATACTTTTGGTTTGATCCAAACATCAAAGTACCCGTTATGGTGATGCATGAGTTTGATTGGAAAAAAGACCAGGCATTTGCCGATATCTATCCCAGCCCTGCTTCATTTCATAATTACAATGCGTTAAGGAAATACGGGACAAGATTAGCTGGCTCGAAAGAATTAGAGTATTCCTTGTTTTATCTTGCTGAATACAATGCTGAGACCAGCGTTAATAATCTGAATAAGACAGGTTTCAACATTTACCCGAACCCGGCACAGGATATAGTTAACATCGTATCAGACGAATTTGATATGGCTTATGAAGCTGTAGTTTACAACCAGTTGGGAAAGCAGCTTTCTAAAACAACCGTTACCAATAATGTACTGAATGTTTCTTCGCTTAAACCCGGTATCTACGTTCTTGAATTAAGGAAAGATACTGCCTTGATACGAGAAAAGTTGATCATACGATAAAAAACCACAACCACATGAAAAACAACCACACAAAAATGCTAAAAACCAAAGGATTAATATCTTATGTCAAGCTTTTGCTGGCATCCCTTTTACTGCTATTGTTGATATGGGGGTGTGAAAAGGAAACCTACGTGCTGACCCTCATGGTATATCCTGAAGCGGGAGGCATTGCCGAGGAGGGCGGAACATTCGAGGCAGGCGAATCAGTGAATCTTCTGGCTACGGCCCATGCAGGCTTTCAGTTTGCAGTATGGTCGGAAGGAACCGACATGCTTAGTCTTGAAAACGATTTTGCTTACAAAATGCCTGGCAGGGATGTGATTCTCACTGCTTATTTCTTCATTCCGGGTGACGGGGTCACCGATATAGACGGCAACAACTATCATACCGTTATCATCGGGCAACAGGAATGGATGGCCGCAAATCTGAGGGTGACCCGGTTTAACGATGGTACACCCATCCCTCACCTGACTGAAGGCAGTGACTGGGTGCAACTGACCACACCG
>SLKG01000059.1 GCA_007134735.1 Kiritimatiellia bacterium | reverse complement strand
GCCGTTGATCTTCTGCTTGCCCTGCCTCGCCCTAAAGTCATGCGGCGGTTATGGGCTCCGATCGCCTCGCTGGGGGTGGGGCGCATTGTGCTGACCAATGCCGCGCGCGTGGAACGGAATTATTTTGATACCCATGTTCTGCAACCCGAAATATATCGGGCCTTGCTGATCGAGGGCCTGCAACAGGCAAGGGACACACGCGTTCCGGAAGTGCTGATCCGGAAACAGTTGAAGCCCTTCATCGAAGATGAGCTGAACGTGCTATTTCCCGGCCGTCAACGCTTCATGGCCGATCCCGAAGCGAAAACGGGTTTTCGGGACATGGAAATCAGATCGGGCGACCGGGTGCTTCTGGCGGTCGGCCCGGAAGGAGGATGGGTCGATTACGAACGGGAGTTGCTGGCCCGAAACGGGTTCCGCGCATTCCGTGTCGGCCCGCGCATCCTGCGCACCGACACCGCCTGCATCGCCCTGTTGGCATTGATGCAGGAGGCGGTGGAGGGGATAGACGGATATTAACCCAGGTTCGACAGTAACGAGACAAGAAGTGCGATATTTCCGGGAAATGCACTCCCTTGCTCCTCTTTTTCTCCACTACATTTTCAGGACCGCGAGGCCCGGTCTTCGCCTGCGGCTTCGCCCTGGCTCGCGCGGTCCCTCCCACCGGATAAGCCGGTTTCTTGAATAATGGAGGGACGCGCTTTCGCGCGTCCGGGTCACGCGGAAGCGTGACCCTCCATCTTCGGGAGGGTCGGCGGCCTCGCCGACCGCGACCCACCCACATGGCACGAGGGGCATTGACCCGACAGTAACGGACGCCCTTCAGTTTCTATACCAAACGAATTCTGATCCATGGAGGGCGAAGCTCCTGCTGAGCCGGAGGAAGAAATGTGACCGGCTCGAGTCTGAACGGCTCAGCAGGAGCTTCGCCCTCCAATTTGCCATATTCTCCTGTAGCCGCAAGCGTTGGCTCATGGCAGAATAGGGCCATGTGGCCGGTCATTCCTTTACTGATCGGAGGCTTGATCCTCCTCTATCTCGGCGGTGAGGGCTTGGTGCGGGGCGGGTCGACGCTCGCCCTGCGCATGGGCGTTACCCCCCTGGTGGTCGGTCTTACCGTGATCTCGTTCGGCACCAGTTCCCCCGAGTTCGTAGTGAGCGTGCTGGCGGCATTCCGGGAGGACAGCTCCATCGCGCTGGGCAACGTGATCGGTTCCAACATCTGCAACATTGGATTGGTGCTCGGCCTCGCCGCACTGATCCGCCCGCTCCAAGTGCGGGTCGCCGTGATCCGTCGTGAGACGCCGATCATGCTCGGGGCCACCGGGCTTCTTTGTGTCCTGCTCTGGAACGCGAGATTGAGCCGTGTCGAAGGCGCCTTGCTGTGCGTCCTGCTCCTGGTCTATGTCGTGTACACCGTCATCGCCTCGCGACGCGAAACAGCGGGGCGGGCCGGACGGGACGATGTCGAGCGGTCCGCCGGGTTGAGTCTATTGACGGTGCTGATCGGGGTGGTGCTTCTCGCGGCGGGCGCGCAGCTTTTCGTGCGCGGAGCGGTGACGGTCGCGGAGGTCTTCGGGGTTAGCACGTTCCTGATCGGGCTGACGATCGTCGCACTGGGAACGAGTTTGCCCGAGGTGGCGACCTCCATGGTCGCGGCGTATCGGGGCGAGGGCGACCTGGCCATCGGCAACGTGATCGGCTCCAACATCTTCAATGTGCTTGGCATTCTCGGGATCGCCGCGCTGTTCTTCGGGATCCAGGGGCAGGAGCTTTCCTGGGTGGACATGACGGTCTTGCTGGGGTTTTCGGTGCTCATGCTCCCCTTCCTGCGCACGGGTTTCGTATTGAGCCGCCGGGAAGGTGCGGTGTTGGTGCTGTTCTATGTCCTGTACATGACCTATCTCGTTCACTGAACACTGAATACTTCTTACTACTTACTGTCTCCCCCCCCCGCCTGCGTCCGCGCCACCAAACATGTACTGGTACCACCGCAGGAAGGCGTCGGCGGCGGCTTCGGAGGAAAGTACGGGAATGCCGCCGAGACGGCGGATGCGCTCGGCATCGCCGGGTTCGAAGATACGCGTGATAATCAGGGGCCCGTCGGGTCCGAGATGCCGGATCATCGCCTCGGTGTCGGCCACCCGCCGCATGGATGAAATGACGGCGCTTGCCTCGCGGGCATGGACTTGTTCAAGCAAGCGCCGGTCCGAACCCTCTCCGTGCAACGCGCGGATGCCCTGTTCGTTCAGTTTCCGCACCGTTACGGGATCGTAGTCGATCACCACGATTTCGCGCCCTGCGTTAAGCAGAGCCTTGACGATGATTTCGCCGCCGCGCCCGTAGCCGATCAGCACGACGTGATCGCGCTGCGGAAGGGAATCGGGGAGATCGCGCGGAGTGGTGCGGGGATGAATCCGCATCAGTCGCCATGTCAACCGGTCCGTCGCGATCAGCGGCGTGACGGTCATGGTGAGCACGGTGGCCAGCGCCACGGTGTTGAAGACCGCGGGCGGAATCTGTCCCGTCATCATACCCAGCAACACCACGACGAGCGAAAATTCGCTGGTCTGCGCCAGCAGAAGCCCGCTTTCGATGGCGGCGCGTGCGGTCAGTCCGAGCCGTTCGCCTACGACCGTTACAATCACCGGGGTAACCAGAATAATGAACGCGGACAGCACACCGGCGAGCAGCCAGACATGCAGGGACGCGACATCGATAATACCGCCCAGAATCACGAAAAAGAGGGCGATAAAGAAGATGGTGACCGAGGAGATCAGACCGCGTGCCACACTGTTGATCGGGAAGGCCGAAAGCGAGACGCCGGCCAGGAAGGCGCCCGTGATAATGGGCAGGTTCAGCGCATACGCAATCCACATGAAGATGAACAGGACGGCCATGATGGCAAGTCCCAGCGATTCCTGGTCGAGATTGAGCCGGAAGACCAGGTAGGGCATCACCCAGCGTAGACCCGCCCACACCAGCGCGATCAGGAGGGCCAGGCCGCCCAGCCCCGCGGCCATGGCCGTTGGACCGTCGGGCAGACGGATCAACAGCACGATGAGCAGGACAATGATGAGGTCCTGTACCAGGAGCACACCGGTGACGACCCGGCCGAACGGTTCGAACATCTGTTGACGGGCCTTGAGCAGGCGCACGACAATCAACGTCGAACTGGTGGTTACGGCCAGTCCGACGTACAGGGCCGATATCCAGTCCAGCCCCAGAATGCGGCACAGCAGCGCGCCTCCGGTCCCGATGACCAGGAACTGGGCCAGGCCCATACCCAGTACACGCCGGTACTGTCCGCCGAATCGTTTCGGATTCAGTTCCATGCCGGCCCCGAAAACAAGGATGGCCAGGCCCATTTCGAGCGAAGACCGCGCGATTTCCTCCGACAAGGCCAGTCCGCTGTAGCGCAGAATAATTCCGGCCAGCAACAGGAGCGGAAGCAGGGGCAGCCGCAGGGCGCGGCTTGCCGCGAACGCGAGCGTCGCCGCCACCAATAGTATGGCCACACCGGTCATTCTGGAAGTACCCCCTGTTTACGGAGTTCCGCGTTCTGGTCCTTCAACCCTTCTACCCGCGGAAACATCAGGTACGTTACGTCCAGGTCCACGAGGTCCTCGATCACCGACACGTCGAAAGCATGAATGGCGCACGGGATGTTCCGCGATCGGCACAGGTATGCGAGGAGATGATTGGTATCCTCGATCTGCAGGGCCGAAACCAACAGGCGGGCACGATCGAGCCCGGCCTCATCGAGCACGGACAGATACTCCACGTTCCCGAGCATGGTCTCGCAGGGCAGATCTTTCAACTTATCCGGATCGACATCGATGGCCAGTACGGGGTCGCCGTTTTCATGTAGTCGGCGGGCAATGGCCCGGCCCAGCCCGTTCAGGCCGACGACAATCACGTGATCTTTCAAAAGCTTCGGCGCTTTTTCCTCCTTGGGATCCTTTTCCGGCGCGCGAAACAGGCGAAGCAGGCCGATCCGGCGACACCATGCGTACAACGGATCGCTGTAAATGATCATGTAGGCCGACAGCGCGATCGTAATGACGCCGACAAGCGCGGTTACCGCCAGAATAGGATCGTCGATCAATCCGGACGCAACCCCCATAGCGGCGAAGATGAAGGAGAATTCGCTGATTTGGGCCACGGTGACGCTGGTTTTGAAGGCGGTGCGTTCGCCATAGCCCATCCGGGTAATGATGATCATAAAGATGAACGGGTTGCCGAATAAGACAAACAGCGCAAGAAAGAAAGCGGAACCAATATGGGGGCCGAGCGCGCCGAACTCCATGCGGACGCCTAGCGAGACGAAAAATACGGCCATGAAAAAGTTCATAAGCGGATGCACCCGGCGGCGCAAGTCATCGCTATGGGGTAATTGTGCGAGGCTGATGCCGGCCAGGAATGCCCCGATCTCGATCGAGAGTTCCAGGTGATACGCCGCCGCCACGATGAGAAAGCACCAACACAGGGCCAGGATGAAGTGCATTTCGGATGAACGCGAAGCCCAGGCATAGGGTCGGGGCAGGACGTACCGTGCGGCGATCAGCATGACGGCAAGCAGGGCGATCATGCCGCCGAAGGACCAGGCGAGCCCGCCCATGACATCCGACCACGTGAACGTTTCGCCCGCGCCGAGTCCGGCCAGAAAGGTCAGCGCGACGATCACCACCAGGTCCTGGACCAGGAAGATGCCGACGGCGATCCGGCCATACAGGGCGTTCAATTCCTTTTTCTGGTCGAGTAGTTTGACGACCACGACGGTGCTGCTGAAGGTCAGCGCGGTGGCCAGAAAGATCGATTCCATTACGGTGAATCCCAGCATCCACGCGAAGAAAAAGCCGATAACGGCGGTGAAGACCACTTGGCCGAGACCCGCGGCCAGCGCGACGGGACCGACGTCGCGGATGCGTTCCAGGCTCAATTCCAGGCCGACCAGGAACAGGAGCAGGGCGATGCCGGATTCGGATATGAATTCCAGCGACGGAGTGATTTCGACCAGTCCCAGCAGGGGTCCGAGCGCGAGGCCGGCAAGGATATAGGCGACGAGCGAAGGCATGCGGATGCGTGCCGCGAGGAAGGCGAATACCACCGCCGCAATCAGGATCTTACCTAAATCATAAAGATAATCGTCGTATAGCATATTCCCCGCCGGATATGCGGGGAATATGCCACAGAACATTCCGCTTGTCAGCAGGGTTTGGGCGAGGATCCCGAGACGGTCTTAGAATTCTGATAGTGTCCCACAGATGAGGGAGCATCCCCCTCACCCCGGCCCCAGAGCTGTATCAAAAGCCTACAGGGTGCCTTCTTCTGCAGCAGGTAGAAGCCAATGCGAGCGCCCGCAGAAACGTCAGGGAATATATAAGGGCCGCACGCCGCAGGCGTGCTTTGGAGTGCGCCGCTTTGCGGCGCTTTCCGGAGCGCAATCCGGTGGATGCTTGCAGATCAAACGCATATTCCCAAAACAAAAGCGGCGCTAAGCGCCGCAGTCCAAAGATGCCGCTAACGCGGCATCGGGTGTCCATCACAACCAATGGGCCGATTTTGATACAGCCCCAGGATATGAGGTGAGGGGCTAAGGCGACGGGGACAGGTACCAATAAGAAGTTGGAATAATTATTGCTAATGTTACTTGACTTGAAAGTCATGACAAAACAAGATATGTCAAGACTATGGATGGACTATGAGCATGATCAAAATCAGTTCGAAGATGGATGGGGCGGTCTGGGACGAACTCCGGGCGGTGGCCCGGGAAACGAATCAGAGCATTGCCGGAGTGTTGACGGATGCGGCCCGGGAATATATCCGGCGGCGGAGGATTCGGCCGGATGTGTTGCGTCATCTGGAACAGTCATTGCGGGAGAATGGGGGTGGGGGGTAGAGGGTGGTCCGTTATTGATATCTTGGTTATGGGGAGGAAGATGGAGGCGGTCATTCAATATTTATCGGTGGATGAAGCGATGGAGATTCATTCGTCGCTGGTGGCGCGGTATGGCGGGCAGGACGGCGTACGGGATCCCGGGTTGTTGGAGAGCCTGTTGTATCGTCCGCAGACGGGTCATTACCGGGATGTGGCGGAGATGGCGGCGGCGCTGTACGAAGCGGTGTTGGTTAATCGTCCGTTCCGTGAAGGGAACCGTCGATCCGCTTTCTTTCTGGCGGATGTGTTCCTTCGGATGAATGGATGGCAGCTCAAAACGGATCGCGCCGAAGTCGACACGTTTCTGGAACGGCTGGAGAAGCGGGGTTTGGTCCGGTATGAGTATCTTTTGCCGGGCATCAGAAATGCCATCCGGCCCCAAAAGCCCGATTTTGTGATATACTGATATATCGTTTCGTGAAAGGGGATATGTTTCATGGTGTTTGCTAATCGACGAGAGGCCGCCCGGGTACTGGCAGAGAAACTTTCGCCCTTCTGCAAGGGGAATAAACCGCTTGTACTCGGTATTCCGCGCGGCGGCGTGGTGATGGCGGACATCATTGCGCGTTTTCTTGAGGGGGAACTGGATGTCATTTTGGTGCGCAAATTACGGGATCCGTATCAGGAAGAGGTGGCGATCGGTTCCATTGATGAATCGGGCATTGTTGACCTGAACCGATACGGGGTCATGCTGAATGATAAGGAATACCTGGAAAAGGAAGTCCGGGATCAATTGGAAGTTTTAAAGGAACGTCGCCGGCAGTATACGCCCATTCGGCCGCCGATCGATCCGGCGGGCCGAAAGGTTATTGTGGTGGATGACGGTTTGGCCACGGGATCGACCATGCTGTCGGCTTTGCGTTCGATTCGGCAGGGAAACCCTTCGGAGCTGTGCGTTGCCACGGCGGTGGCTCCTTCCGATATCGTGCAGGAAGTGGAAAGCCTTGCCGATCGCGTGATATGCCTGAAGGAGCCTCGCCTGTTCACGGCGGTCGGCCAGGTGTTTCGTGACTTCGGGCAGGTGGAAGACGAAGAGGTTATGCGAATTCTGAAGGAGTGGGGGTGAGGGGCGGCGGCCGTAGATGGTAAGCAGTATTCAGTAAGGCCTCCCGGATTATTCCGGGAATATCCAATATCCAGCAGGGAATAACCAAGGATCAAATTTGGAAATTGGATATTCCTTGTTGGCTGTTGGACATTGAATTTCAACGGGTCATGAATGGTTTTAGAGACAAACAAAGGTATGTCACCCGACACTCGCCACCCGCCACACCCTCACTCCAGCGCCCCGACGCCGCGATCGTGGGTCCGGTCCATCTCGTATTTCGGGTCGTACTTGGAAGACGGGCCGAAACGCGACTCGCCTGATAGCGGACCTTCAAACCGGCGTAGATCGCGCGGCCACTGCGCGGCGTATTCTCGGAGGATCGTGTGCGCTTCGCCGATCGATTCGATACCGGCGAGCTTCGCGCCGAGTTCGCGGTTCCGCGGAAATCCCTTGATGTACCAGAGCAGATGTTTCCGGGAAAGGATCGCGGCCAGCGACTCGTCCCGGTAATGCTCTTCCTGCCAGGAAAGATGCCGCGAAACGACGTCCCCCCATTCTTCCAGCGTTGGATGCGCGGTCCGCTCTTCGAGTATCTCCCGAAAAATCCAGGGATTGCCGAGCGCCCCGCGGCTGATCATGACGGCGTCGCATTCGGTGGCCTCCCTCATGCGAAGCGCGGATTGGAAATCGACCACATCGCCGTTCCCAACGGCCACGAGGGGGCCGTCCGCGGTTTCACGACCGCGACAGATACCGATCCGGATGCGCTCCAGGTCAACGGGTGCGGCGTAGTTTTCGTCCCGCGCCCGGCCGTGCACGGTGAACATGTCCACGCCTTCACGGACGACGCGTTCGGCCGTGTCCTCGACGTTGACGCTATCCCGGGTGAAACCGAGGCGGAATTTGACCGAAAAGGGACGATCGGTTGCCGCGCGCCCGCGGCGCACGGTTTCCGTCAGGCGGTCGGGATCCTTGAGCAGTGCGCTTCCGCTGCCCGACGCTACCACCTTGCGTACGGGGCAGCCCATGTTGAGGTCGATGGTGTCGAACGATCGCTGGTCGACAAACGCGACGGCTTCCTCAACGAGCTCCGGCGTGGGACCGGATACCTGCACACCCAGGACGTCTTCGTCCGGGTGCCGGGCCATCATGTCCCGGGTGCGCTTATTGCGGTGGCGTATGGCGATGGCGGAAAGCATTTCAACGTAGGTCAGCCCGGCGCCCAATTCGCGGCAGATGCGGCGGAAGGGGATATCGCTCACCCCGGCTAACGGGGCCAGTATGACCCGGTTGCGGATGCGCAGGGGGCCGATTTGCAGTGGTTGTGCGAAGAATTTCATGGTATGGATATCTGTCTCATGATGCCCGGATCGCAATAAGGTGTCGTATGCGGTATCCTATCATAATCCATAAAGGGGAAATCACATGAAGAAATACATTTTGTGGGCTGTTGTCATGGTGTGGGGCTGGTCGGGCCTGTATCCGGCCGAAGGAACCGACAACCGGTTCGGGATGGGCGCTCATTATTGGAGGACCATGGATTCGGTGGGAAGTCGTGACATTGAGCGGGATGGGGGCTCATGGTTTATTACCTATCAGCGGCGCGTGTTGCCGTTGTTGAAATGGCAGGCGGATCTGGAGATTCTGCCCCGGGAGTTTGCCGGGTCTGAATCGGAAGTATTTGCGCCGCAAGTATTTGCAGTGGCCGGCGGATGGGTATACGGCGCGGTGGGGGCGGGTATACTCTTTTCGGACGGCCGGTTCGGTAGTCAACCATTTTACAATCTGCGCGCCGGATTGGACTGGAAAGTGTTGCCGCGGACCCGTCTTGATCTCCATGTGAATTACCAGGTTTCCGAATGGAAGCATATCAACCGATCGGATGATCGCCGGTTCGAAAGCGATGTTCTTCTATTCGGCGCGGCGGTCCGGATGGAGTTTTGATGCCGATCCGCGGGCGGGTCTCACCCGACGCCGGTAAAGATGGGGCGCAGACGGAGCTCCCTACAGGTTTGAATTGACCCGGCTCCATTCCTCCAGCGGGGGTAGTACGCCCATCGCAATCACTTCGTCCCGCAACTTGGCCAGGTGCCGGTACGATTCCCGGAGGGCGTTCTGTTCCTCGTTGTCTCCCTCCGGCAAGGACCACGTCAATCCCTCCGGACCAAGTTCCGTTTCCATGGCCATCATGATCTTCTCGAATCCGGTTGCGGGGTCGTCCACATAAACACCGCTTGGCCAGGGGTAGCCCTGCCCGTCCATGACGGCCTTGACCATTAGAAGGGATTGATGCGAGGGGCTCTGGTACGAACTGCGCCCCCGCAACTGAATGATCCGTTTTCCGCCCTGTTTCACGCGTTCGAGAATCTTTTCCCAGTCTTCATGAGAAAGCCGGTCTGTACCTATCAGATCGGTAAGCGGCGCACCGGAAATCTTGGCGCGGCTTGGAAATACGGCCATCATTTCGCCGTGCCCGCCATAGGTGCGGCAGTTCTCGACCTGGTCCTGGGGTATTCCGAAGTGTTGCGCGAGGGCCGACTGCAAGCGTGTGCTATCGAGCGCCGCCAGTGTGCCGATCTTTCCGGGGGCCAAACCCGAATGCACCTGTGTCGTAAGGCCGGTGATATCGGCTGGGTTGAAGATAATGACGCCGAACGTGAGGTCGGGCGCGTGTGCGCGGATGTCCTTGCCGAGTTGGGCGGCGATTTCTGTGTTTCCCTTGAGAAGGTCTTCCCGTGTCATGCCTTCCTTGCGGGGGGCTCCCCCGGACGAAATCAGGTATCGCGCACCGGACAGGGCTTCTTTGATGTCTGTTGTCCAGGTGACGCGGGCTTCGGGGAAAGCGCAGTGCCATATTTCTTCCGCGGCGCCCTCAAGCCCTTTCTCAAACGGGTCGTACATACAGACATTCGGAGTCAATCCCATGCTAAGGGCGCTTTGGGTCATGTTTGATCCGATGGCGCCGGCGGCGCCGAGAATTACCAACTTGTCCTGCGTGATATAGTTCATGAACAATATGCCTCCGTACGGATCAATCCTCCGCCTTGTTGATTGTTGATGGCCAGACCGTACACATACCCTTCTTTCCGGGTAAAGTCCAATCGACGGTATTCCCAAACGGCGGACGGATCTGTGTTCCCTGTTTTTTTCTTACATTCTCAACGGCTCATCAGGAGATTCGCCCTCCAGGAACAGGTTAAGCATTGCAGGATACGTACGTGTCCACGATCTGGAGGGCGAGGCTCCCGCCGAGCCACATGAGGGCGGCAGGAAACAGATCAGAGTATGAAAGATTCGTGGGGCGTCCGCAATTTGGGCGGGATTTCTTTCGCTTGACGCGTATGGCGCGTGCTGATATAGACCTCGCGACATGGGACAAAATTTAAGAGTCAGAGTAAAACGAAAAGCCCGGATAAGGCGCAAGAAGCGTCTCAAAGAGCGGGCTCGATCCGGAAGCAAGGGAAAAGCGAAGGCCGCGGCACGCGCGTAATCCGCCTGTGTTCGGGAACGCATTTCGCTTTATGGTCATATCGGGCCATGCAGTCGGTCGAGACATGCCAACGGGAGAACCGGTATGATTCTGGTTGTAGATGATGATCGCGTATTGACCCAACTGCTGAGAACGCTGCTGGAAGAGGCCGGCTATGAGGTCAACGTGGCCTATGACGGCGAAACCGCCTATGAACACCTTAAAAACCCCAAATGCAAGGGGATGATCCTGGATATTCGTATGCCCAACGTAAACGGGGCGGAACTTCTCATGTTGATGGCGGCGGAAGGCATTGATATACCGGTTATTGTGGTGGCCGGATTTCCGGATTTCGATGAAGCGGAAATGAAGCAGTTCCCCAACGTGAAGCGATTCTTTCACAAGCCCCTGTATCCGGAAGAGGTCCTGGAAGCCGTTAAAGAACACGCGAGAAAATAAGCGGCGTATGATCAGCGGAACGGGCGCCTGCGTATACCGCCGTCATCAGGCCCGGTGTCCTTAATGGCCGGCCGAATTAAAACAACTCCCGCTCTCCGCCGCCCGGTTTCACGCCGAATTTTTCGTAACCGCGCTCGGTGGCCACGCGTCCCTGCGGCGTGCGTTTGAGGTAGCCTTCCTGGATCAGGTACGGTTCGTACACTTCTTCAATGGTTCCGGGTTCCTCGCCCACGGATACCGCCAGGGAGTTGATGCCCACGGGCCCGCCGGAGAATTTATGAATGACGGTTTCCAGGATACGCTTGTCCATTTCGTCCAGTCCGTGCTCGTCGATGTCCAGCATGACCAGGGCCCGTGCGGCAATATCGGGGGAGATCTTGTTATCCGCCTTGACTTGGGCATAATCCCGCACCCATCGCAGCAAATTATTGGCGATTCGAGGGGTGCCGCGCGACCGGCGGGCGATTTCCCGGGCGCCCTCCGCCGAGATGTCCACGTTCAGAATACGAGCGGAACGCTCGATGATGGCCTGTAGATCACCGGCCTCGTAGTAATCCAGCCGATTGGTCAACCCGAACCGGGAACGCAGGGGGGCGGTCAACAGACCGCTTCGCGTGGTGGCGCCCACGAGTGTGAACGGTTCCAGGTTCAGCCGAACCGACCGGGCGTTCGGTCCCTGGTCGATCACGATATCGATCACGAAATCCTCCATGGCGGAGTACAGGTATTCTTCGACGGCGCGTTGCAGACGATGGATCTCGTCAATGAAGAGGATGTCGCCGCGCTCAAGATTGGTCAGCAGACCGGCGAGATCGCCCGGCTTGTCGATAACAGGACCGGACGTGACCCGGATGTTTACCCCCATCGCTTCGGCCAGTATGTAGGCCAGCGTGGTTTTGCCCAGGCCGGGCGGTCCGGACAGCAGGACATGGTCCAGGACATCGCCTCTTTCCCGCGCGGCCGTAACGAACAATTCCAGCCGTTCACGGATCTTGTTCTGACCGATGAAATCCTGGAAGCGCTGGGGGCGCAGGCTGATATCGAATTCCGTTTCGGATCGGTTCAGCGTATCGGTTATGAAGCGTTCGGTCATGGTGTCCACTACTGTGTCAGCGATTTTCTCACAATGTCCTCGACGCTTTCCTCTTTCCCAATTTGCGCGGCCATGGTCCGGATCATTTTTTGCGCGTCGGCTTGTTTGTAACCCAGCGATATCAGGGCCAGTATGGCGTCGCGGAGGCGGGTATCGCCGGTTTCGATGTGTGCGGCGCCGGCCGTCGCTTCAAGCGATTCTCCCGCACTCCATTTGTGGCGCAGATCCACCACCATTCGCTCCGCCATTTTCTTGCCGACCCCGGAAATGGAGCTCAAGCGTTTGACATCGCCTTCGATTACCGCGCGCTTGATTTCCCGCACGGACAATCCGCTCAATGCGCTCAAGGCAATCCGTGGCCCCACTCCGCTGACGGTCAACAGCATTTCAAACATTTCTCGCTCGGTATCCGTCATGAAACCGAAGAGCTTGTGCGCGTCTTCCCGCACATAAAAATGCGTCAGCAGGCGACAAGACGCCCCGGTGTCCGGCAAGCGGTTGTAACTGCTCAGCGGAATGGCGACTTCATAGCCGACGCCTCCGACGTTAAGCACCACCCGTGCCGGCTGCTTTTCAACCAACTCCCCTTCCACAAATGTGATCATGCCGATTCTTTCAGCCGAAACGATAATGCTTTTTGACCGGCGCTTTCACGTTCCACGCGCAGGAAAGCCCTTTGGGGAACGTGACAAAATCTCCCGGTCCGATGCGGATGGTCTCCTCGCCATCCGTTTCGACTTCGACGTCACCTTCCAGGAACAGGCATTGTTCCTGTTCATCGTAATGCCAGTCGAACCGCGATATTTCCTTGGTCCAAATGGGCCAGTCGGAAATGCCGCGCTGATTGATTTCCTCGCCGGACAGTTTTTCCACCTTGATTTCGGACATGATGCCTCTCCTTTCTCTCCGCGATATAAACACTCCGCCCAACCGTGATCGTGCCCTGTAGGGGCTTCGCTTGCGAAGCCCGGACTCGGGCGAAAGGCTCAAAAAACATCCCTGGAGCAGCCACGGGCCGCGCAAGCGCGGCCCCTACAAT
>SLKG01000156.1 GCA_007134735.1 Kiritimatiellia bacterium | reverse complement strand
TGCGTCGTTCCGGTTGAGCACGACAGGCGGTGTCGTGGCACTGGTATATTCCAATGCCGGCGAGGTCATGATTGCCGATTACGTGTATTATCCCGAGGTTCCCGAAGATCAGGCCTACGGATCCTATCCGGACGGGGATACCTATAACCGGTGGGTCTTGCGGGTGCCGACGCCCGGCGCGCCGAACACGCCGCTGACGCTGGCGTCGCTGACGGAATTGATCCTGCCGCGGTTTATCCAGGGCGACCAGGACGGGCAGGGGAACAACTTCAACCGAGTGCCGTATGCGTTCCGGGTCCGGATAGAAAACCTGTTGCCCACGAATACATACCGCTATGCGAACCGGGTGGTGACGGACGAGGATCCGTGGCACCAGGACGGCGCCGGCAACATGATCTTTGCGCGGACGGACGGCGGGGACTTTGTGCGTACGACGTCCGGTCCGAGATTCCAGGAAGGGGACTTGTATTCGCGGCATGGCGAATTCACAACCGACGCTGAAGGCGCCTACGAGGGCTGGTTTATCACGGAGCCTTCGGGTAATCCTCGTTTCGAGCCGGGCAACACGCTCAACATGCGCATCCTGCTCAACGACGGCCAGGGCGGCGAGGAGATCGAGCATTACCTGACGACGACCAGCGGGGTCCAGGTACTGACCCTGGGAACTGGTGCCACAAACGGAGAAGAGTATTCGGTCACGAACAGTGTGTTGTCAAATCCGGGCTTTGAAGAAGGAGCCGGGTTGAACGCGTACGACTGGGCGCAAGTGGGAGGTACGGAGCGTCAAGGCGATGCGGCACGTAGCGGCAGTTACGGCATGGTCATGATGGGATGGGAAACCAGCGGAGAGTTTCATCAGGACTATACGGATCCTGTTGGTGGTGGTGACTACGAGTTTTCCATCTGGGGAGGCCGGTCGCATGACTGGAACGATCCCGGGCACACCGTGGAAATGTTCATTGAGTTCCGGAACAGTGCGAATACGGTAATCGGTTCTGAAACGACCACGGATCTTCCCGGCAGTAACAACCAATGGAATGAATATTCGATAAGCGGTACGGCGCCGGAAGGGACGAGCATCGTTCGCGTTGGCGCGCGATTCAGCGGGCCGAGCGGCGGTGGCGGTTGGTTCCGATGGGACGATGCCGAACTGACTGAAACCTTTACGTACGGTTCGGATCCCGTGGAGCCCGTGGTGGGCAATGCGGTCGGCCTGGTCGGGCAGAGCTACGCCGGTCCGCGCCGGTTCGTGGTGTTGTATGATGACGAGACGGGAACGGACCGCCCATTGGCGGCGGCCTTTGTGGAAGTGTCGGGTGCGCAGACGGATTATCGCTATGCGGCCTTCTATGTGAACGAAGTCTCAGGCACGGCCACACGCTGGGGCGCCATTATCCCCACGAACCTGACCGCGGGCGTGCGGCGGGTGGAAGAACGCGGATTAACGGACGGCGAGTTGCAGAAGGTGATCTACCAGGATGCCGAGGGATGGCCCGGAACGGTAAATCCGGACAGCGAATCGACGCCCCTTATGCTCGGCAATCCGCCGAACTTCCAGTTCCTTCACTATTGGAGCTTTAACGATACCGGAAATCTGCTCGACCCGACCTATACGCTGGGCGGGGCCGTGCTGACAATCGATACCGGTACGGTAAGCGTAATAGAACATGATACGGGGCAGGATTTTGCCGGTGAGAACAACCGGCTCGGCGAAGACATCGGCGCGCATTTGCGCCTCAACAATCCGATCGGCGCGACCGTGACGTTTGAACTTCCGACGACGGATTACGAGGATCTCGTATTCCGGTACGAAACGCGGCGCTCGGGTCAGGGCGCGGGCATCCAGATACTGGAGTACACCATAAATGGATCCACTTGGGAGCCGTTAGGCACGGTGATCACCTATAACGACCCGCCGGTCCTGCACACGTTCGATCTGGCGGGCGTTGCCGGCGTGGACGACAACGCCGACTTTGCCATTCGGGTCACCTTCGAACAGGGCGAAGGCGGAACAGCTGGGAACAACCGGTTCGATAATGTCACGCTCGACGGTTACGCCATAGAGGGCGTGAATCAGCCGCCGATGGCGTACAATGTTCCGGAACTTGTCAAGGTCATCGAGGACGGACCGGCCGTGATGCTGGATCTGGACGAAGTCTTTATCGATCCGGACGGGGACGATTTGACATATGGCGTTGAAATCGCGCGAACGAACATGGCGAGTTATTCCTTCTCCGGCAATGTGCTGGAACTGTCCGGCCTCCAACGCGGCGAGACGGATGTCACCGTGAGCGCGGACGACGGAAACAATCCGATCGTATATGCGACCTTCCGGCTGTTGGTCTATCCCGCCGCGCATGACTTGAGCGGCGGCAGTTACACGTTTGAGTACTGGGATCCGGACACACCGGAGCTCACGTATCCGGACCACATCCTATTCGTGCAGAGCGATGAAAGCGATACGGCGGTGGATACACCTTTGTTGTATGCGTATCACATCGACCATGATGACTATCACAGCAACGATAGCGGAACAATCGGCTTCCCGTACAACAATACCGGGCGCACCCGGATCAACGGGCTCAATGAGGAGGGAATCTCCTTTATTAATACCGGCCGGGACCGCGACCTGGGCGGGGCGGTGCTGGCGTTGGACACGACCGGTTTGTCGGAATGGCACGCGGCTTGGATTGCCGGCACGGTCGAGCCGAATGATCGGATTTACGCGATTCGGCTGCAGTACCGGGTTGGCATGGAAGGGCCGTTCCTGAATGTGACCAATCAATTGGGGCATGCCATTGAATACATAAGGTCGGGAACCGCCGGAGATGTCGAACCCTTCGGTCCCGTCACCCTGCCGGCGGAAGCCCTCGGCGAGCCCTACGTGCAGTTGTTGTGGCGATACTACCGGATTTCCGGATCCTCGGGTTCGCGTGCGGAACTGCGCCTGGACAATATCGTGGTCACGGCCGAAGAAGCCGGGGAGGTGGCGGGATTGGTCTTTGATACCTACCCGACCGCGCTCCAGAGCGGGGATACGCTTGATCCGGTTGTGGTGCGCGCGGTGGACGGCGGCGGTCTTACCGTGACGGATTTCGACGGCGCGGTGGACATTGAACTGGTTGGAGACGGCGTGCTGTCGGGAACCAAACAGGTGAACGCGGTGAACGGCGTGGCGACCTTTTCGGGCCTTGTAGCGGAAGGCGCCGGCTCATTCCGGCTGTCCGTTGAGACGGCGGGCGTTGCTCCGGTCCAGGGCGCTCTATTCAACGTCGTCCAGGTGACCGAACTGATCATGCCGCTCTATATCCAGGGCGATCAGGACGAAAACAACAATAACCTGGATCGAGTTCCCTTCGCATACCGCCTGCAGTTGGACGGGCTCAAGTCGAATGCGACCTATCGCTACGGCAACCGGGTAGTTGTTCCGGGCGATCCTCCCGAACAGGATGGAG
>SLKG01000151.1 GCA_007134735.1 Kiritimatiellia bacterium | reverse complement strand
CGGGCCGCGCCCCTGATCGGGAAACTGGGCGTCACCGTGTACAACGCGGGCCTGGCGGTCAGCGCGCGGGCCATTGAACATCTGACGGCCATCCTGATTCGATTAAACACATCAAAGGTTACCCCGTTCAAACATGCCGGGATCAAGATCTGGCCGGAAAGCGACGTGGAGATGTGAGGGATCCCTGGACGCGCGGAAGCGCGTCCCTACAGAAAGAGATAAAGCTATTTGGATAATGGTGGAGGGTCACGCTTCCGCGTGACCTGGACGCGCGGAAGCGCGTCCCTCCAGAGAATCGGAAATGAAGATGTAGCTCCCTGCTCCAGCAGGGAGCAGGACAAATCAACGCGGATGAGTGATCCGAAGAACGCCCTGCTGGAGCAGGGCGCCACGAAGACAAGGAAACAGCCATGCACCCGTTTGTGAAATCATCTCTGTTCTTCCTGGCCGGCATGATTCTGTCGTGGCCGGGTGTTTATGCCGACGCGGAGCCGGCGGATTGGGAGGCCGATGTCGCGTACCAGGACGAAGTGCGCGCGCGCAACCTGGAAAGGGTTCGCCAGATGGACGAGGAAAACCGCGAACGGCACGGTGACGACACCGATATGCTGGTCCTTCCGGGATTGCTGGCCGACCGGACCGGGCAGTGGGTGCGCGTGCAGGCGGAAGCCACGGGGCTGGCGGGCGTCGAACCGATCGAATTCTGGCTGATCGCAGAAACCAGCGGGCACGATTACGAAGCCATTGCGGTTTCCTTTGCGCTTCCGAGTCACGTGCACAAGGCGCTGGAATTCATCGGCATGGAAGCCGGGCATCCGGTCGATGTCGGGGCTCGCCTTTTCTGGCCCCGGGGTGAACGCGTAATCATGACGTTCCGCTGGGAGGACGACGAAAAAGGGGAACGCGTATTCCGGGCGGAGGATCTGATTCTGGACCAGGAAACGCAGGAGGCCATGCCGCCAACCGGCCTGGTCTTCGTCGGCTCGCAATGGAGAAAAGATCCGATAACGGGAGCAAGCGTCTATGCGGCGGAAACCCCCACAAGCCCCCAATCCATCGCCTCGGACTACAACGAATCCACCACGGTGCTTGACGTTCCCCGGCAGGCCGCCCAGACGGACGTATACCGTCGGTATATTCCGTATCCCGAACGGCAACCGGTATTTGGTCAACGGCTCGAAATAACGCTGAAACCGGAATTTCCCGACGAACACAAACGGTTAATAGACCTGGTCCTGCATGTGGACCCCGAAACAGACGCCATCGCGGAAGATATGGACGCCTTGCGGTATCGCTTGAAAGACGAGCACGGTGAACGCGTACACGAGGGCGACCGATTGCACCATGTGCTGGCCGCTTTCGAGCAACTGGTCACCGACTCGCGCGATCCTTTCGTAACGGTTGTTCCCGACCCGAACATGACGGTGGGCCTTGTACAAACCCTCTACGTATTAATGCACGGACTGGAAGGCGAAGACGGCATCCGGTTGAGTCCACAGCCGGAGGAACACCTGTTCTATAAGGCGTTCATGCCGGACGAGCGATTCCGTGTCCGCGCACGCCGCCCCAGTCAGCCGCTTGAGTTGCACCTGGTCAGGGACGAAGAGGGACAGGTAACCGGCACCCTCATCCGTCTCGACCGCGTGGACGATGACAACGATCGCCATCCCCCCCTGAAACCCACCGAATATCCGGTTGAAACGTCGGAAGCGCTACGGGAGCGTATTGAGAAAATCGCCCACCGCATTCCGGTTCTACTGGTGTTTGCACCCGAGGACCTGGCCTACGGCCATCTGTTGGATTTCATTGATCCCGTCCGGGAACACCATCCAACCGTTTATATTTATCTTCCGGAATGATTATCGCATCCTGTTGATATCAAACAGATTAAGAACAAACTCGCCATTCTTCCCCAATAGCGTGATCGAGTACCTGTCCCTCCCCGTCCGCTTCCCGGGCGCCTCGTTCAGGTACCTGTCCCTCGTGTGTAGATATATATTGTGCAAAGTATACCGTTTTACTATTCTGCCTGTGTATCATACATTGGGGTCCATTACTGGAGTTTGTCGGGCACATGATTATCTCCGAGAATAGACGGCCGCGGGTTTCCTTTTTCATGTTTCTTGTTTTGGGGCTCTTACTGGTTTTCGGGTGTGCCGAGCCGCAGATGGAAGGGACGCCGGAAGAGGTACTGGAACGCGCATGGAAGTACTACGCGCTTGGTGAATTCAACGCGGCGATCGGGGAGTTTACCTTGTTGAAGGAAGCGGTGCTGCCCGACGATCCGTTTTATGCGCAGGCCCTGTACGGACTGGGGACCACGTGGAATCTTCGTCGGCCGAGAAATGATCCCGACACGGCCCGCGAGTATTATCTCGCTGTGCTGGAGCACCGTCCGGGCGGCGAGCTGGCCGCATACAGCCTGCTGGCCCTGGCCCGGATGAAACACCTGGTTCCCGTGGGCCAGGACCCGGATTACGACGAGGTGCGCGACGCCTACCGGAGGGTGGTCGATCAATTTCCCGATCACCCCGCCGGACACGAGGCGTTTATCTACCTGCAATCCACGCATGTGGCCACGCTCGACCCGGACCACGCACGGAAAGCGATTCATGCCCTCCGTGATTTCATGGCCCGTTATCCCGACACCGGATTCATCAGCGCGGCCTGGTCGCTCAAGGCCATCGCCTACGACACGCTCGGAGATCCGGACAACAAGCTGACCGCGGAAATCATGGCGTTCAAAACCGAGGAAGTCGACCCGCAGAATCCGTTTCACGACAATGCCTGGAGATATTGGTCCATTGCGGTCGTGGCGGAATTTGACGCGGGTGATTTTGAAACGGCGCGCACCTATTACCGCCGCCTGATCGAAGAATATCCCACCGATATCCGGAAGTATTCGGCTACCCAGGCCCTGGAACGCATGGATGAAAAAGAAGCGCACTTGCGCGCGCACATCGCGGCGCAGGACAAAGGGGGCGCTCCATGAAGAAATTCTGGACGACGTGCCGAACGCATTTTGCCCTGATTGTGGTCGGGACGGTTTTTCTATGGTCCTGCGTGGCTATTGCCCTGTACCGCGCCGCGGAATCTCCGCCGGGCGCCATCGTGCTCCGCATCGGTCACTGGCAATTGGAGGCCAGTGTGCGCGAAGCGCTGGAGCAGATGGCCGAAGAGTACCGAAAAATTCATCCCAACGTGCATATCGTCCAGGACGCGATCCCCGAAATGGTCTACGGCCAGTGGACCACCACGCAATTGCTCGGCGGCACGGCCCCGGACATCCTGCAGGTCGGGCTCGGCCAGCTGCCTTATCACCTCTGGGTCCAATACTATAACCGATACTGCGTGCCGCTCACGGCCCATGTCAACGATCCGAATCCCTACAACGAGGGCACCGGGCTCGAGGGCGTGCCCCTGCGCTCCACGTTCAAGGACGGCATGCGCAGTTCCTATATCGAGGAAATGCAGGAATACGTCAGCATCCCCCTGTCCCAGTTCGGCGTGCGCGTGTTCTATAACCGGGACCTGTTGAAAAGACTCACCGGCCTGGACGAGGCTCCGACGGAATACCGTGCCTTCCTGGCCGCATGTGAGGAGATCAAGAAGCACACAAACGAACGCGGCCAGCCGTATATTCCGATCGCCGGTTCCCGTTATCACCTCCCTATGTGGGAGGACATGCTGTTCAATCCGCTCACCTACGGAATCAAACGGCTGGCCGATTTCAACCGGGACGGTTTTGTTGGAAACGACGAACTGTTCGTGGCCATCAAGACCGGACGCATCGATTTTCAACATCCCTCGATCCGCCTTCGCTTTCGAATGCTGCGCGAGATCACCGATCACTTCCAGGAAGGCTATACCGGTCTGACGCGTGACGAGGCGGTGTTTCTGTTCGCGCAGGAACGCGCGGTGTTCATGTCCACCGGAACCTGGGATGCGCGAAGCCTGCAGGAGCAGGCGGAGGATCGCTTTGAAGTGGGGGTCATGGATTTTCCGCGTCCCACCCGGGACGACCCCGTGTATGGCGACGTCATGGAGGGCCCCCAGTATGAACGCGTCATGGGCGGGTTCCCGTTCGCCATCATCCGCACCAGTGAACACCATGGACAGGCGCTCGATTTCCTGCTTTTTCTTGCCGGACAGGAACAGAACGAGGAGCTCAATCGGATTATCGGATGGATTCCCAGCGTGGTGGGCACCGAACTCGATCCCCTGCTTTCCGCATTCGAGCCGCACCTGGAGGGCGTGTACGGCAATTTCCAGATCAATCTTGGCGGCGAAACCTGGGTCCGCTGGCTCCAGTTGTATACCCTGTACCAGGTCAACCAGATTTCCTATGACGACATGGTGGCGACCTTCGAGCCGTTCTACAAGGAACGGGGCATGACCGATCTTGCGGAGCAACAGAAGGACTGGCGGCGCGCCATGCATAACAACGAACAGTTCCTGGCCGGGTTCCGCGCCGAAGCCCTGTTGAGCAAAGGCGATGAGGCCCTTTCCAACTGGATCCGGTACCGGACCCTGACCACATCGCGGCAGATCTGGCCGGAGATCAACCGGGCCCGCCAGGTTCGCCTGCTGGAAAAGGGGCCGGACCTCGATGCGGTCGGTCCGTATGAATACAGTCCCGCCGTCGTGGATCGGGTGAAGGAAAGATTGAAACGGGAAATGGCCGGAAGCTGAAGTCCATGAATAAGATATAGGTTGTCGCATGGGGTGGGTTTCGGGCCGCGGGGCCGCGGACCCTGCCGATAACGGGTTTCGTTATGATCGGAAAGAAAATACACTGGCGACAGATTCATCATCACTGGGAGATTTATCTCTTTGTGATTCCCGCGCTCACGGCGCTGGGGCTGCTCGTCTATTATCCCGCGGCCAGCGGCATCTATCACAGCTTCTATCGGTGGAACGCCGCCGACATTGCCGAGCCGGTCGGTTTCGCCAACTACAAGGATCTGCTTTTCTCCGAGGAATTCTGGCGATCGTTTCGAAACGCGTTTTTGCTCGGGCTCTGGAACGTGATCAAGATGATTCCGCCCATCTTCGTCGCCGTGGCCATTCACCGGTGCCGCAGTGACCGGATGCAATTCTTTTATCGTGCCATGTTCGTGATTCCGATGGTGATCCCGCCGCTGGTGATCGCGCTGATCTGGCGCTCGTTCTTTTTCGAGGCCACCTCCGGATATCTGAACCTGTTCGTTGACGCGCTCTCGCTTCGGCCGTTTCTGCATTTCCTGTCTCCGCTCTTCGGATGGGGCGATGTATTCATCGAACCGGGCAACCCGGCCTGGCTGGGCGACCCGCGGCTGATTTTCACCGCCTGTGTGATCTGGGGGTTTCCTTTTGTCGGCTCGTTGGCCGTGCTGACGCATCTCGCCAAACTGCAGGGGATCAGCAAGGACGTCTATGAGGCGGGGAACATTGACGGCGTCAACTGGTGGACCAAATTCACGAGGATTGAGCTGCCGCTGATCACGGGTTCGATTTATATCATGCTCGTCTTCGCCATTATCGGCACCATCACGGACGCGGGCATCATTTTCGCTCTGGCGGGCATGGAGGGCGGGCCCGGCGGACGGGTGGATGTCCCCGCGCTATTCATGATCCGGAAGGCCTTCATCGACCAGCGCATGGGGTACGCCTGTGCGGTGGGCATCATCCTGATGTTGGTCACGATGAGCCTTCAGAAGACCAGCGCCTTGTTCAACGACTGGAAAACGTACAACGTGGAAGACCGGCGGCGCATTCGCAGGCGGCTCGTGTTCGCGGCCGTGCTGATCAACCTGATCGCGCCCGCGACCATGCTGTGGGGGCAAACCGATACCGCGTTCTATCATATCCTCTTTACCGAACCCGCGCAGACCGTCGCCGGCTGGTTCCGCGCCTGGCAGGCGGGCACCCCCCTGATCGGGGCGGTCCGTGACGAGCCGCTTACGTTGTTGCTTACCTGGCTCGGCGGCTGGCAAAACGGGTACGCGTTCCGGTTCCCGCAAATTCTGCACGTGGTCTCCATCGTCATGGCCGTGGCCTCCGTCCCCTACCCGGCGTTGTGGAAGGGATGGATTCACACCGATCGCCCGGCGGGCCGTGGGAAGCGCGCGACGGAGGCGGAATCGGAGAGGTGTATCGGTGACGAGCGCGTACGCCGTGCCATCCTGCGCGAGGAAAGCGCGGGTTACCGGGCCCTGCGCCGGACGGGCGAGATCGCCATTCGCGCCTGCAAGCACGGCTATATCTGGTTTGTGTTGTTGTTCGCACTTTTGCCGCTCTACCTCATGCTGATCGTGAGCCTGAAAACCAACACACAGTTCTACCAGGCGCCGGCAACCGTCACCGCGCCGTTCCACTGGGAAAACTGGGGCGAAGCGTGGCGCATCATTACCCCGACCCTGGCGAACAGCGTATTCATCGCCGTCAGCTCCTCGCTCGTCACGCTGTTCTTCGCGCTGTGCGCGGCGTACTATTTCGCGCGCCTGCGCGTGCCGCTGTCCTCCTTCTTCTGGAACGCCATACTGATCCTTATGATGCTCCCCATGATCGCCAACCTGATCCCCATGTTCCGTCTGCTATCCCAGTTGAACATGCTGAACACGCTGACGGCCCTGATCCTGGTCGGCGCCGCGCAGGGACAGGTCTTCGCCATCTTCATGTTGCGCAATTTCGTTCAGGATGTCCCGGGAGACCTGTACGAATCCGCGGAGATTGACGGGGCCGGACATTTCCGCCAGATGTGGATGATCGTGTTGCCGCTTTCCGGCCCGATCCTGGGCACGGTCGGCGTGATGCACTTCATGACGGCGTGGAACGAGTTCATGCTTCCGCTCATCGTCATGCGCGATCATGCCCGCCTGCCTGTAATGGTGCAGTTATTGCGGATGGCGGGCGAGTACATCAAGCTCTGGGGTCCGCTCATGGCCGGATATGCCATGGCCAGCGTCCCCATCATCGTGCTCTTCATCTTTTCCATGAAACTCTTCGTCCGCGGCATGACCGAAGGTGCGATCAAGGGCTGATATGTCGGTGTTCCCGCTTGGTTGCGCCGCCTTTTTTTCTGCTCGTCAACCCGCCAAAGCCGTATACTATGGCTACGGATACCGCGGCATTTGGCCGGGTCGAATAACAAGGAGACACCCATGAAAATACTTCGAAGATTGTTGGTTGTGCTGGCGGTCGTATTGATTGTGCTGGTGCTCGGAGTCATGTTTTTCGGCGGTCACATGATCAAGACGGGCGTGGAAATGGTCGGGCCGCAGGTGCTCGGTGTTCCGGTAACGCTTGAACACGTCCGGCTGTCGCCTCTGCGCGGCGAGGCCCATCTGCGCGGTCTTCGCGTTGGCAATCCGGAAGGGTTCAAAACGGAAAGCCTCTTCGATCTCGGGCAACTGGATGTCGTCCTGGATCTGGCGTCGCTGGTCCGCGATACAATTATCATCAAGCGGATTTATATCGAGGCGCCGATCATCACGTACGAACAGGGTGTGCGCCGAACCAATATCGGCACCCTTCTGCGACAGCTTGAAACAGCCGAAGAACCACCGGAAGACGTGACTCCGGAAGAACCGGCGCCGGAAGTCGTTAAACCGGGCAAAAAAGTCGTTATTGAAGAACTGATCATCGCCGATGGCCGGCTGAACGCCAGCCTCCCCGGCATGGCGGGCAAATCCGTCCCGTTGAAGTTGCCCCGCATTGAGATGAAAGACCTCGGCAAAGAGAAGGAGCCCCTGACGATCAGACAGGCCCTCCGGGAAGTGATCGCCGTGATCGCATCCAGCGCGGGCACGGCCGTCGCCGGCGCAACGGATCTGCTGGGCGAAGGCGCAGAGACCGCGCGCGAAGCGGCGCGTGGTTTGCGGGAACAGGCGGGCGGGATCGCGGGTGAAGGCGTCGGCCGGGTGACGGAGGGCCTGGACCGGCTTCGGCGACGGGATCGGGACGAAAAGCAGGACGAATAGAGAACGTGAACAAGCAATTTGAAGAGTTACGCGCCAGCGAGTTGTATTGTCCGAAATGCGGGACGGCCCAGCCGGTCCGCGAACGGTTGTTGCTGGTGCTGCCGCATTCGGAACTGCACGATTACCGGTGTACAAACTGCGGCGAATCGGTCGGTTCGCGCGAGGTGAAGGCCCCGCCGGTGATCCCGGGCCCGGCCATGCCGAAAACCCAGCGGATGCGAAAACATCCCGGCCGGGCCGGATGAGGCATGGCGGAACGAAGAACCCACCCCCGACCCCTCCAAGGAGGGGAGGAAGAAGTGCGGCATGGGCTGATCGAGAGGGGGGCGCAGGCTTGTTCCTTGATCGCCGCATGCCCGGCCCGGGTTCCTCACAGGCAGGAAGCCTGTATCACGTTGGGAACGGTTTGTGGGTAAGGCCGGGCAACGCGATCCCGAGCTTGCACGTCGCGGCTTCATATCCCTGTCCCTTTTCGGATTACGAGAACGGGTGAAGGCATACTCGTCCACCGTTCGCGTCGCTCGCTCTCGTTCTTCTAAAGCCCAACTAATTCGGTTCGAGCCAGCGTTCCGCGTCCACCGCCTTTAGAAAACCCACCCGTCCATCGCAACGGGGATCGACCTGCCCGGGCGCCAGTTGGCGGACGCTGCCGTCCCCGAATGCGGCATTCATGTGGCCCCCGTGCCGGAAATGGAATTTCGGGGGGGAGAATGCGCTGACGTAATACCATTCCTCCAGCATCGGACGCGACGGCGATGCGGGCGGTTGCCAGGTATTGATCTGCGCCGCATCCGCCCAGACCAGCAGATCGGCCGGCCGTGTAATCTGCCGCCAATTACGGACGGCGCCCGGCGCATTGGCCAATAAGCGGATATTGATGCCGTAACCCATGCTGGGAATCTCAAACTTCTGTTTGAAGTGCGACCCCCCGTACTTGAGACTGGGACAACTTCGCACGTTTGATTCGGTTCCGTAGTAGGGGGCCAGCCGGGCTCGGCTCGTATCGAGAGGGCGCTCGCCTTCCTCCCCCGAAGACGGCCATCCGGCTTCCAGCCCCCAATACCAGAGACGGCCTTCCGGCACATCCTCGAAATACGGGAAGGTCTGTCCGTCATGATCCGCCAGATACAGGAGGTATGCCGCCTGAATCTGGCGCAGATTCGAGGCGCAGGCCGCCGAACGCCCCGCCTCTACGGCCTGATGCACCAAGGGAAACACAAGCAGCATCAGCAAACCCAGCATGGCCACAACGACCAGCAGTTCTACCAGCGTAAAGGCCGAAGACGCCGTGCCGACCCATCCGTTATTTCGCGTGGCCGCTTTCATAATCGCCTTCGTTGTACAATCCAGAGCCCGGCCAAACCGAACAAGACCAAACCCAGCACTCCGGGTTCCGGAATGATTCTAATGTCATCCAGGGCGAAATACGTCGGCGTTTCCAGCCCCCAATCGCCCGTCTTGCTCCCCTCGACGCGGAACTCGATATGTTGAACCGGCCCGCCGAACACCGACGCCAATTCCACGGGCGTCCATTCGTCCATGATAAACGTTTGCCCGTCACGATAGTCGGCCAGGTAGACCACCGCCTCTGATCCGAGCGGATTGAGCCCTTCGTCGAGCCCCTGGATGTGAAGTCGATACCAGTCTCCCTCTTCAAAGGGACTGAAACCCCTATCTATATCCCCGTCGCGAATGAACAGTGCGGTATAGGCCGTGTTATTGACGTACAGATCGAGGACTTCGGCCGGGGATGACAGGGAGAGGCGCGGACGAAACTCATCCGAAAAGCCTTCCTCCACATAGTATGCCACCACATAATTCCCGGCGCCGCTTCGTCCCGTACCCGGATCATACACGGCATACTGGTTCGTGTGGCCTCCGGCTCCCGGACGATCAATATTCGAGTAGGCGAACCCGCTCCAGGCTTCCATGTCAAAAGCGGGATAGTATTCGTATTGATTCGTAAAGAACACATCTCCTGAATAGAATCCTCCCGATCCGTCCGACCCGTTCCAATAGGAATCCGGACCGTCCAAGGTCAAGTCGTTGAAATCGACAATAAGATAGGCGGGTGCGCTTCGCGCGATCAGGCCGACGATCAGAAAGGCCGCCGTGAAGAAATATCGGTTATTCATACTTCCCTTTCTGCTCCTCGTGCGGGAGCGGTTGGGACCGCTTCGCGGGGGAGAGAAAGGGGCGCATGGGATGGTGCGACACCTCGCGCTTCCTTCGCGAAAGCGATCCGTGAGGCGGAGGGAAAACACGTCTTCTGGCTTACGGCATCCGTCCTACCGGCCCGCCTTACCGTCCTCCGTTGAGGTCAGTGGCATCCGGGCTTTCGTAGCCGATTACAGCGGCGCGACCGCGTCCGAATTTCACGGAGCTTCCGTTTGTTTTCCCGCCGTGTTCAATACGCTGACAATGATCTGCGCCCGAGGGTAGGTCGTTAGGGGGTGGGTGTCAAGAGGGGAAGAAACCACGGAGAAAGACAGAGGCACGGAGAAGAGAGAAACTACGAAAGGGAAAGAGGTTGATTATTTGTCCTCGTCCTCGAAAACAGGATCGCGCAGAAGGGGATAAAGGGGGAAACCGCAAAGAAGACACCACGGAGCAGGACACGAAGAACTACGAAATCCGCGAAAGGACGCGAAAGGGAAGAGAAGAATGGACGGGTGGACGGAGGAACCTTTGTTATTCCGCGTTGTTTCTTCACAATGGAGGCCCGGCGCCCCCGCCGGGCGGGACTCGACCGTTTGTGCGTTACTTCGATTAAGTAGTTCGACGAAGCGTATCCGATTAAGTGTGGGGACGAAGTGTGGCGATGAAGTGTAGGAAGGGGCCGCGTCCCCGCTGCCCGGAACAGGCACGTCGCGGTTTCGTGCCCTGTTTCTTTTCGGATAACGAGATCGGGCGACGAGAACGGATAACGAGTGAAGAGTACCATTCTCCTCGTCCTCGTCCTCGAAAACAGGATCGCGCAGAAGGGGATAAAGGGGTGGGTGGAAACGGGCTTTTGGGTTGGAGCGAAGAACCCACCCCCGGCCCCTCCAAGGAGGGGAGGAAGATCCCGGGCCCACACGCACGCCTGCTCTTTGTCTCCACACGTTGTCGATTACACACCCTGTTTCCTTTCGGATTACGACTACGGCGACGACTACGGACGACGAGAGGGAATCATCGTCCACCTTTCTCGCATGCCGCGCCGGAGACCTTGCGAAGGCGGGTCGCCGATCTCGTAAACCGATGCCGATGGCACGGACAAAAGGAGGAAACCGAAAAGAATAGAAACCACGGAGAAAGACAGAGGCACGGAGAAGAGGGAAACGACGAATAGGGAAAGAGGTTGGTTATTCGTCCTCGTCCTCGTCCTCGTTCTCGTCCTCGAAAACAGGATCGCGCAGAAGGGGATAAAAGGGGAAACCGCAAAGAAGACACCACGGAGCAGGACACGAAGAACTACGAAATCCGCGAACGGACGCGAAAGGGAAGAGAAGAATGGATGGGTGGATGGGTGGACGGAGGAACCTTTGTCATTCCGCGTTGTTTCTTCACAATGGAGGCCCGGCGCCCCCGCCGGACGGGACTCGACCGTTTGTGCGTTACTTCGATTAAGTAGTTCGACGAAGCGTATCCGATTAAGTGTGGGGACGAAGTGTGGCGATGAGAAAGGGAAGAACAATGCAGGAAACAGCGGCCTGCCCGCCTCTGGCGCGAAAAGACGACAAAGATGGCTCCCCTATCCGTCCATTCTTCTCCGTTTTTCTGTATTTCTTCTGCTGGTCAATCCGCAAATAGCTGCTATAATTCCTGATGGACTTATAGGAAATCTATAGGAAACCACTATACGCTTATACGCTGACCCGCCTGTGAGACGGCCGGGAAACGCCGCCCTCGCACGCACGCGCAGCGAAAACGAAATGACGATGAGCATGAAGGCAGCATACACACCTGGCTCGAAATTCCAGAAAGAAACAGTTCGGGTTCATGCATGGGTGATGACCCTGATTGTCGCCGGCATAATGTTCGCTCCCGTCAGTTCAGCCCTTGCTGATACGGTAACGGTTTTCTTTGAAACCATGGGGACGGTTCCGGGCACCACAACAATTGCCGCGCACGAAACAGCAAACGGATTCGATAATAACGATTTAACCATGACTGATGGCGGGGCCGATAATCCCGCGGATATTCGGCAAACTTCCATTTCTTCCGGTTATACCAACAGCATGGGTTCCGCCGCATCCGGGGGCGCAAACGTCTTCTTTACCAGTACCGCAGGCGAGCGAGGTTTTGCAATCCAAGGCATCGACTCGCTTGTGTATTCCAACATGACGCTCGAATTCGGTTACCGCAAGGAAACCACTTCGGCGAATGCCACCTTCGTAGTCGAGTGGTCAACCAATTCCGGTACGGCATGGAATTCGCTTGCGATCTCCGGCCTTCCGGATGAAGGCGCGGGTGCAGGCTGGCGTTTATTATCCGCTGATGTGCCGGATACCGCTCAATCCGAAAGCCTGTGGTTGCGATGGGTTAAGTCCGGTTCAGTATCCATGCGTATTGATGATGTGTTGCTCGCGGGCGACCGGCCTGAAGGTGAGTACCCGCCAACCGTAGCCAGTCCGTCTGTTGCCAATGTAACCACAAACTCCGCGACATTGGGCGGCACCATTACTTCCGACGGAGGCCTTTCTGTGACTGAACGGGGTGTGATTTACAGCACAGATCCGGATTTCGACCCTGAAGAGGAGGGCGAAACAGAATCTGAAACCGGTACCTTTCCGGAAGGACCTTTTACCTTGGAGGTTACGGGCCTTGATGATGATACGACCTATTATTTCGTCGCCTATGCCGTCAATTCGGAAGGAACCGGTTACTCTTCCGCAGGTTCTTTTACTACCGTTAGAATAGCGCCTGTTTACCCCGAAGGCACTGTGATCATCGACTTCGAGGGTGTTGGCGAAACCAAAACGGGATTTGCTTCCGGCACTGTTAATTTAAGTGGCTACGACTGGAATCTCACGGAAGCATTGATTGGAACAGATCCGAGCGATTGGAAGCGGGGGGCGCGCTCTGCTCGTTTTCGCGGTTACGGGGCTTCCGCCATGACCATGCTGGAGGATCTGACGAACGGTCTGGGATT
>SLKG01000146.1 GCA_007134735.1 Kiritimatiellia bacterium | reverse complement strand
TGGCATCATTGCCCGGTTCGCCAAAGAAATACGACGGCACGTGTTTGACGGCGTCGAGCCGTAACCCGTCGGCCCTGGTGCGATACATCTTCCAACGCACGGCCCGGATCAGGTATGCATTGACATCTTCTTCGTACGCCCAAGGATTGTTATCCAGCATTTCCTGCGTGACATTGCCGAAACCGACATAGTTGCCGTCGGGATCGTAGGCGTAATATTCCGGGTTGTCCGGATGACGGACGAAGACAATCCCCGGATGATGTGCCCCTTCGTATGGTCCGTGGTTGTGGTTCCAGTCGCCGGCGCCGACTTCGTGCGCGATATCAATCAGGTCCGATAACCCCAGATGGAGGACCTGCCATTCGTCGTTCCAATCACGCGTGTTATCCCACTTCCGATAGAATCCGTCTTCGGTTACGCGCAGATGAAAGTCTTCCGGCAACATGCCGGGATAAATATCAATGGGCGTAGTCTCGTTATAGCCCGGTACATCGAACGCACGATGGTTCATGATATTGTCGAAGTACACACGGATGCCAAACCGATGCGCGGTGCGAACCATTTCGTGCAGTTCATCTTCCGTGCCGTAGAAGGTGCGAACGGTGCCGCGCTGATATTTCCCGCCCAGATCAAAGGGATCCCATAAGTCATACCCGACCGATAAACCGCCGCTGGCCTTGGTGGGGGGCGGCAACCAGAGCGCGCTGTATCCCGCTTCCGCCAACTCCGGCATCTTCTGCGTCAGATTCCGCCAATTCATATTGAAGTACTGGAGGATGACTTCCGCCCGTGCGTGGGATGCTATGAACAGGGTGGATACGGCGACAACCAGGGCGACCGCGAGGGTTTTTCTTGTTTTCATAGAAACGGGCACTTTCCTGATGTCCTGTCGGCACGGCACAATACACCTTACAGAATACAAGATATTGTACTCCACCGCCCTAATAATTCTTTGATAAAACGTTCTACTTCAAATCTACCCTCTTTGTAATTTTGAGTCAATTTGTTACCGGTTTTTTCTGTCGGTTCTCGCGTGCACGATGGGGACAGGTACTTGTTATGTGACGGGAAACAATGGGGACAGGTACTTGACGTCGATTACACGGGGAAGGTATACAGGCTACGTTTACGGAACAAATTCCCGCTTTTGTTCCCAATGCTCGGGTGGCGGAATGGCAGACGCGCCAGGTTGAGGGCCTGGTGACCGCTTAGGTCGTGGGGGTTCGAGTCCCCCCCCGAGCATGACCTACCTCTACGACACCCGCATGGGCATCAGGACATAGATGAACGGCACATCCGTCTTGACCACGCCGGGACTCAGTTCATCCGTGATTTCCATGAAAATTTCATCGCTTTCCAATACCCGGAGCGGATCCATGAGAAATTCCGGGTTAAAGGCGACGGAGATTTCCTTTCCGGAATACTTGACCGGTACCGTTTCACGGGCTTCACCCACATCAGGCGTTTCCGTGATTATTTCCAGGCGGTTCTTGGCAAACGTGAGTTTGACCGATCTGGATTGGTCCGTGGTCATCAGCGCGGCGCGTCGTACCGCCGATAACAATCCTTCACGCTCAACCGCGATCCGTTGTTCGCTTTTTGCCGGAATGACCTGTTTAAAATTCGGATACGTTCCCTCGATCAGCTTTGAAACCACAAGCATTTCACCGAACTCAAAGGCAACCTGTTTATCCGTGGCTTGTATCTTGAGCTCGCCTTCATCCCCCAGTGTACGCACCAGTTCGTTGATGGTCTTTGAGGGCAAAATCAACTCGGCCTCGGCATTCTTTGGAAACTCCACATCCTGTTCCACCAAAGCAAGCCGCCGGCCATCCGTGGCCACCACGGTGAGTTTATCCCCGCGGAAACTCAAGAGGGCGCCATTCAAAACATAACGGGTTTCATCGTTGGAGGCCGCATAACTGCTCTTTTCCAACATTTGACGGAATACACCCTGGTCTATCGTGTACGTCTTACCACCGTCAAACTTCGGCAGGGGAGGAAAATCATCCTCCGAGATACCAATGCACTTGAAGAACGACGACCCGCAGGTAATCGAGGTCACGTCCTTGTCGTCGGCTTCCATCTCGATTTCACTGCCCGACAACTCACGGAAGATACTGAAGATCCGCCGTGCATTCAGCGTGGTCCCCCCCGACTTGGAAACCTGGGCTTCGACGGCCGTTCGTACACTCACTTCGAGATCGGTTGCTGAAAGCCAAAGCTTCTTCTGGTCCGCCTTGAACAACACATTCGAAAGGATGGGCAGCGTGGTCCGGGGACTCACCACGGATTGTACCTTCTGCAGTCCTTCTATGATGGCATCCTTTTGAAATTTCAGCTTCATCGCATGTCCCTCCCGATATTCATGAACAGGCATATGAATATCTTATTCGAAAGAATATTTAAATCTCTTATTATTATGTCCTGTGAATAATTACAATGATTAAGGTTTATTTGTTTATTCCCAATCAGTTATACAATGTAAATCCGATGTAAGACTGTTGATGACCTGTGCAGCCGGATAAATAAAATCCGGGTTGTTCACATAACAAAACTATGCACAGAATTATTCACACGCTATGCCGATATCCGTACACAACCGTGGAAGCGATATCCCCCTCATAAATCCTAAAGCTCTGAACCCACATCATCTTCGCTGTTCGAGTCGTTGCCGAATCAACATGATGGTTTGACGGAATTGAACATCCTGATCCATCTTCTGCTCCACGAGTCGATGCGCATGAAGAACTGTGGCATGGTTTCTTCCAAACGCGTCGGCGATCATGGGGTAGGAGTGTGATGTCATCACCCGACAAAGATACATGGCAATCTGGCGGGGAAAAGCAATGGACTGGGGACGGCGTTTGCTCGTCATATCGGCCAGACGGATATCGAAAAAATCGGCCACGCCCCGTTGAATGCACTCAATGGTGACACTGTTGTTCATTTCCTGATCCAACGTGTCGCGAAGAAGATATTCGAGCGTCTCGCCGGTCAAATCACGGCCGGTAAGCGATCCATAGGATGCGACCCGGATCAGGGCGCCTTCCAGCCGGCGGATGTTGGTGCGGATTCGTTCGGCCAAAAATTCAATCACTTCGCCCGGAATATCCAATTTCAACAGTTTTTGCTTATTGCGCAGTATGGCAATACGGGTTTCCACGTCCGGAGGTTCAAGTTCCGTAACCAATCCCCACTCAAAGCGGGAAACCAGGCGGTTTTCAATACCCGGAATTTCGCTGGCCGGACGGTCGCAGGTCAGGACGATCTGTTTATGTTGGTCGAACAACGCATTGAATGTATGAAAAAATTCCTCCTGCATCCGTTCTTTACCCGCCAGGAACTGGATATCGTCAATGAGGAGCAGATCGGCTTGCCGGTATTTCTTTCTAAAACGGAACAGGCTCTTGTTCTGAATGGCGTCAATATACTCGTTCGTAAACGCTTCACAGGACATATAGGCAATCCGCGCCTTGTATGAGCGCAAAACATAATTTCCGATGGCCTGCATTAAATGCGTTTTGCCAAGACCCACACCGCCATAAATAAAAAGCGGGTTGTACGCGCGGGCGGGTGATTGAGCAACGGCCAGGGAGGCGGCATGAGCAAAATTATTGGAGGAACCAATGATAAAAGAGTCAAAACTGTAATTCGGATTAAGTTTGATCTGAGTGTGCTCGTTCCTTGATGGAAAACGGGTCTTAGGGACATCGGTTCCGGAAGTGGTCCCGGAAGTATCTTCCCGCCGGCGTACAACAGGGTCGTTCCGGGACACGACGAATTCAATGGTAAGATCGGATCCCGCAACAGACGTCACGGCATCTTTAATGTAGGATAAGTAATTCTCTTCAAGCCACGTTTGATAAAAGTCGTTCTCAACCCGTAAAACAAGAATACCCTTTTCCAACGTCTTCGCTTGAATGACCGCTATCCATCGATCGAAAATGTCTTCGGATAAAACCTCCTTGAGACGATGGCAGGCCTCCGTCCACACCGCTTTCGCCTTCTTTTCCACGAATACCCCTCCCCTAAAAAATCTAAACTATTCGATCCAAAAACATCAAAAAAAGACTGCGGCACGGAGAGAGGAACGCAGAGACCATCGGCAACCATCAAAATCAACAAGCCGAAACCCACAAGGCCAATGATGCGCATGAGCTTATAATGTACCGCCCGTGACGGCTCAAACACACCACCCGCTAAACCCGTTCCATCCGTCCTTCAGACAAGGGAACGGAATAAACACAAAGCCAACTTGTTACAAAAAGAAACACCAACGTATCCGCAGCGTATTAACAGCTTATTAACAGGCCTGATTCGCTGACCTCAACCCGTGCAAGAGCAGAGGTTAGGAGAACAAAACAAGTGCAACAAGGGAAAAAAAAGATGAACACCAAGAAAAATCAAATCCACAATATATGGGACGGGTAAATTGAAAACCTACTAAATATAAAAAAAATGGTAACAGGAAATAAACAAGCGTCACAAATGAGATCGTTTGCAATTTCAGCTTCCGGTGGATACCGAAAACGGGATATAATGTGAATGTGTACAAACTGTTAGGCGCTATCAGGTTGCGACATGTCAGAGAAATTAACAGGCCCTGTTTTATTGATTGAAGGCGGAATATCCGACTCTAATTTGCGTTACGCGTGCGGGTTCACGGCGCCGGACGCCACGGTCTATTTGAAGAAGGGACGAAGAAGTTTCCTGGTTGTTTCCATGCTGGAAGCCGGCCGTGCTCATCGGCAAGCGCGTGTAAACGAAGTGGTTACGCCGCAATCTCTATCCGTCTCCCGACGTCACCGCCGGGATATTCATCAATGGGCTCTGGCCTTGCTGAAACGCGAACACATCCGGAAGGTTTCGGTGTCGGCGGAATTCCCGGTGGCCGCCGCGGACCTCCTCCGCCGGAACGGAGTCCGGGTGAAGGTAACGGAAGGACCGTTGTTTCCGGAACGCGAAATAAAAACAAAAAAGGAAATTGAGCATATCCGGAAAACACAGAAAGCGGCGGCGGTCGCCATGCGCCACGCCATGAATCGGATTCAGGAATCAACCATCTCGAGTGGCGGATATCTCAAAATCGGAACGCGACGACTTACGTCGGAAATGGTCCGTAGAGAAATCGAAAAGACGCTATGTGACCACGATTGCGCCGCGTTCGATATCATTGTCGCCGGAGGAAAACAGTCGGCGGACCCGCACGAACGCGGGTACGGTCCGCTGAAAAGCGGAGAACCCATTGTCCTTGATATTTTTCCCCGTCACCGTATCAGCGGCTACTGGGGGGATATGACGCGCACGGTAGTCAGGGGCAGGGCATCGCGTGACCTGAAGAATATGTTCAAAGCGGTCAAGACCGCGCAACAGAAGGCGCTGTCCTGGATCAAGCCGGGCCAATCCACGGATTGGATCTATGAACAGGTTCTGTCTTTTTTCCGGGAACACGGATTTCCAACACAGATCCGGAGGAAGATTCCGGAAGGATTCATTCACGGTGTCGGACACGGGGTGGGACTCGATATCCACGAAGCGCCGTCGATCAGTTTGGCCTCATCACAAATTCTTGCCGGGCAGGTAATTACGATTGAACCTGGTCTGTACTATCCACACCTCGGTGGCGTTCGGATCGAGGATACGGTTGTGGTGACCTCATCCGGCTGGCGGTATCTCGCCACCTGCCCGAAAACATTCGAGTTGTGATCGCGCGCCGGAGGCGTACTTTAGAGTGCGGCGCTCTGCGCCGCTTTTGCTTGCGCAATTCGGGTTGTGATTCTGCGCGCGGCCGCTTCTCGACCAAGGACTAGGGACAAAGGACCACGGACAATGCGTTATTCCACCCGTTCGATTTTCGCGCCGAGCGCGCGGAGCCGCTCATCCACCGCTTCATAACCACGATCGATGATCTGCGCATTTTCTATAACGCTCTCGCCCCGCGCACACAGGGCGGCCACAATGAGTGCCATCCCGGCCCGGATATCCGGACTGGCCATGTGCGCGCCGTGCAGACGGGAAGGACCGTCCACCAAAACGCGATGGGGATCACACTGGACAATTCGTGCGCCCATGCCGATCAACTGGTCCACGAAGTAAAGACGGCTCTCGAACATTTTTTCAAAAAAGAGCGCCGTTCCCTTTGCTTGTGTCGCCATCACCAGCGCAACGCCCAGTAAGTCGGACGGGAAAGACGGCCATGGCCCATCCTCAATTTTCGGTATGGCCGACCCGATATCCCGGCGAATGGTCAGGCGTGACCGCGGCTTGTAGACCACGGATTTTCCGTCACGGATCCAAGGCGCCCCCAATTCATCAAAGACGCGGGCCATGACCGGAAGACAAGGGGGCCCGGAAACAGGGCCGGCATTCAGTTTCCCGCCGGTGACCGCCGCGGCGGCCATATAGCTGCCGATTTCTATGTAGTCGGGCGAAATGCGATGCCGCGCCCCCCGTAAACGCCGGACCCCGCGCACCGTAATGCGGTTGGTCCCGAGCCCTTCGATCCGTGCGCCCATCTTAACCAATAATGCGCCGAGATCCGCGACATGCGGCTCACAGGCCGCATTAAAAATGGTCGTGCGGCCGGGTGCGAGAACGGCCGCCATCAGCACGTTCTCCGTTGCCGTCACACTGGCCTCGTCCAACAGGATATCCGCGGCGCGCAACGCTTTGCTTTCGAGTACGTAACGGGAACCGATTCGCGCCCGGACCCCCAGCCCCTGCAAACCGGAAAAGTGGGAATCGACGCGCCGTCGTCCGATCACATCTCCTCCCGGAGGATACAGGGTAACACGACCATGCCGGGCCGCCATCGGACCGGCCAGCAATATGGAACTGCGCACGCGCCGGCACAATTGGGCATCCAGGGAGCGCTTGCGAAGACCGGCCGCGCACAAGGTAACACGGCGTCCCGACTGTTCGACGGTTACCCCGAGATCGTCCAGCAGCGCAAGCATGACCTGAACATCCTCGATCCGGGGCATATTGTTCAACACGACCGGTTCATCGGTCAGTACCGACGCCGCCAGCATCGGCAGGGCGGCGTTCTTGTTCCCGACCGGCGTGAGTGCGCCCTCGATTTTTTGCCGGCCTATGATGATGAAACGCGACATGATGATCCCGTAATAGGAAAGGAAACCGAATCGGCCGTTGCCCGGTATGGGGCTTCGCAAGCGAAGCCCCTACAGGCACACCGTCCAGCTGATCCGTGTTTATCCGTGTGCATCCGTGGTTCTCTTCTCACTCCACCGTCACGCTCTTCGCCAGATTCCTCGGCTTATCGATATCCGTGCCGCGGGCCTGGGCGGCGTAGTAGGCCAGGAGTTGCAGGGCGACTACGTTCACAATGGGAGAAAGTTCTTCGCGGGTGTCCGGCACATAAATAATGTCCTCCGCCAGTTTCAACACCGCCTCATCGCCGTCCGTGGCCACGGCGATGATGCGTCCGTGCCTGGCTTCGACCTCCTTCATGTTCGACATCATCTTCTCGTACACGGCGTCGGCGGTCCGGGTACAAATGCAGACCACGGGAAGGTATTCGTTGATCAACGCAATGGGGCCGTGTTTCATCTCTCCCGCCGCGTAGCCTTCGGCGTGCTGATACGAAATTTCCTTGTTCTTAAGCGCGCCCTCAAGCGCGGTGGGATAATTATACCGGCGTCCGATGTACAGGGCGCTGGGCCCGTCATGATGCTTGTCGGCAATGTCACGAATCACACGATCCCGCTCCAGGACGTAATGAATGGCATCGGGGATCCGTTTCAAGGCGCGGACAAAATCCTGTTCCATGTCCGAGGATATCTCGTTGCGCAAACGGCCGGCCCATATACTGAACAGGGCGAAAACAAGAAGTTGCGCCGTATAGGCCTTCGTCGAGGCCACCCCGATTTCGGGTCCGCAATCCGTGAATATCACCCCGTCGCTTTCCCGGACCAGCGTACTGCCCGGCACATTGCAAATCGCGAGAATCCGGCAGCCCATGTCCCGGGCGAGCCGTACCGATGCCAACGTGTCCGCCGTTTCCCCGGACTGGGATACGGCGATGAATAATGTGTTTTGGTCGATCTTCGGGGATCGGTAACGGAATTCACTGCCCAGATCCGCTTCCACGGCGAGCCCGGTGAGATTTTCCAGTAACAGCCGCCCGTACATGCCCGCATGATAGGCCGTGCCGCAACTGACAATCATTACCCTGTGCAGATTCCGGAAATAATCCGGCTCGGCATGGATTTCCGGCAACGCAATCCGGTTTGCATGATCGAGATGCTTTTCCAACAACGCGCGCAGGACACGCGGCTGTTCATGAATTTCCTTCAACATGAAGGTCTCAAAGCCTGCCCGTTCGGCGGCTTCGGGTTGAAGATCCACGGTTTTGATTTCGGGCGTGGTTGGCGTACCGTCGAGCTTGAAAACCGTGACCCCGTCCGGTTTCAATTCTGCCACCTCGCCGTCATCCAGGTAAATCACCCCGTGCACGCGGTTCATAACCGCCGGCACATCGCTGGCGATGAAATACTCGTTTTCTCCCAGGCCGATAATTAAGGGACTGCCCAGACGGGCGGCATACAAGATGCCGGGTTCATCCTGCGACAGAATACCCAGCGCGTACGCGCCGCGCGCCTTGCGAAGTGCCGCCAACAGGGCGTCCCGGAACGAGGCCGCCCCGTCCGTCCGCTCCTGTTCAATGAGGTGCGGAATAACTTCCGTGTCGGTATGCGACCGGAACACATGGTCCTGTTTTTCCAGGGTGTCGCGGAGTTCCTGGTAATTTTCGATGATGCCGTTATGAACCACGGCGATGCGGCCGGAGGAATCCAGATGCGGATGTGAATTGATTTCGGAAGGCTCCCCATGCGTGGCCCAACGGGTATGTCCGATACCCGATCGGCCCTGCACCGGCTGTTCGGACAGCCGGTTCTCCAGTTCGGCCAGGCGCCCGACACATTTGCGCACGGCCAATGCATCGCCGGTGTGCACGGCCAGGCCGGCGGAATCATAACCCCGGTATTCGAGTCGTTTGAGCCCTTCCATCAGAAAGGATACCGAGTCGGACCGACCCATGTAACCGACGATACCGCACATGAAAAACCCCTTCGTAAGTCAAACGTATTCGTTAACACTCAAATCCGGCGGATACCCGCCCCGGCACGACAAACCCTTTCCGGACCCTGAAAGGACAGTGTAGACGGAGAGCGAAGGGAAGACAAGAATCGGTTGAGTGACCGGATACAAAAAGGAACCCCTTTCCACATCCAGGAAAGGGGTTCCATAAACCGGGGTTCGCGAAATGATCAGTGCGCTTCCCGCACCGTGCGGTCAATATCCGATCCATCGGCACGAAGGACATTCCATACCCCGCCGAAATTGCCTTCATCGTCGTCAAGGTCATCGCTCAGGAGAGCGTATGAAGCACCGCCTCGTGTAACCAGCGCCAAGGCGCGATCTCCGAAAGGCTGCAGGTCTTCATCAATGGATTCATTCGCGCTTCCATCCGATCCGGACAAGCTGCCGAGATCCAGGTTTCGGGTGAACAGAAACGGAGCTGTTTCCGGGATGTTTTCCGATCGATCCACCACCCGCCAGGCATTGTAACCCTGGCCGTCCGTTCCGGATGTGGTAAATTCCGTGGAATCCCGGGCAGTACCCAGTCCCGGCGCGGAGAAGAATCCCCACGAGACGTTCATGATTTCACTTTCCACCAGCCAGATGAAGTATTCCGCGGTCGTGCCTCCATGATCCTCGTTATTAACCGTGGGCCAGGGAGAAGCCTGCGGGCGATAAATAGCGCGCGTTTGTTCGGCCACAATCCCCTGATAAATATTCCGCCCATTGGCCGCCGTTGCCGTAACACGACCCTGCAATAACGCACTGCTGATGACCGGCATGACCAGCGCCATGAGCAAGGCAATAATGGCCACCACAACAAGAAGCTCTACCAATGTAAATCCTTCCGTCCCCGGTTGATGTGAGAGCTTTTTCATAATCGGTTTCTCCTGAATCCCATAATTACGTTGCGCTACCCGATAAGGAACTCCGCAACAGCGTGAAGCAGTATTCCTGACTGGGGCAAATATACACCATTTTTTAAGTATTTGTCAACCGCCCCGAAAACGGCTTTTCGTGTGCCGGAATCGCCTCCATAATCCGCTCCCATAAACACGTATGGAAAAGATCAGCTCATATCCCGGAGATACCCGTGTTACGCACAAGCGATTTTGAATATGTCCTCCCCCCGGAGCGCATTGCGCAAAAACCACTGGCCCGTCGCGATGCGGCCCGCATGATGGTGGTACATCGGGCCGGAGGCCGCCTGGAACATCGGTCCGTAACCGACCTGCCCGGTTATCTGCGCGCCGGAGATGTACTCGTCTGCAACGATACGCGAGTGATACCCGCTCGTTTGATTGGTGAGAAAACGAGAACCGGCGGCCGGATCGAACTCCTGCTCCTGGAAGAAGTCGAATCCGGCGCTTGGGATGTGCTGATCAAGGCCTCGCGCCGGCCGAAGCCGGGCGAACCCTTGAGCTTTGCGGAAGGACGCATACAGGCCACCCTGCTGGCGGAAGGGGAACAGGGACGAGCCCGGGTTCGGATCATGTCCGACCGTCCATTGCTGGACCTGTTGGAACAGGAGGGCCTGCCGCCGGTGCCGCCCTATATTGTCAGGAAGAACGCGGACCATCGACAGATCGAAGCGGACCGGGAACAATACCAGACAATCTTTGCACGCCATCCGGGCGCGGTCGCGGCGCCGACCGCGGGTCTGCACTTCACGAAAGAACTGCTTCAGCGAATCGACGAACACGGTGTGCGCCGCGTAGCCGTAACCCTGCACGTCGGTGCGGGGACCTTTCGGCCGGTGTCGGCCGAACAGGTCGAGGATCACCGCATGGAATCGGAACGGTATATGGTGTCCCCGGAAACTGCGCGGGAAATTGAGCGGGCCCGGGAGGAAAACCGCCGCGTTCTCGCCGTAGGCAGTACCACCGTGCGTGTGCTGGAAACGATCGCGCGCGAGAAGGGCCGGATCGAGGCCGGCTCCGGCCGGACCGCCCTGTTCATCCATCCGCCTTTCGAATTCCAGGCCGTGGATATGATGCTGACGAATTTTCATCTTCCTCGATCGAGCCTGCTCATGATGGTATCCGCCTTCGGCGGGCACGATCTCGTCATGCGGGCCTATAACGAGGCCATCCGGGAAAACTACCGTTTCTATAGCTACGGGGATTGCATGTTGATGGTGTGAGAAAGGGATGCCGCTTCGCGGCATCGAGAAAAGGAGAGGTAGTGTTCTTGCGCACGCCGCTATGGGCTTGCGCGGCCCGGGTTGTGGGTTCGGAATGCGCGTGTTCCCCACACCAAAAGCGGGGCGGAGCCCCGCAGTCCAAAATGCCGCTGGCGCGGCATGGAAGACCAGCAAAATAGTGGTGTGGACAGACAACCGTCAAGCGGTGCGGAACTAGCTTGTGCCGCACGCCGGAGGCGTGCTTTGGAGTGCGGCGCTCTGCGCCGCTATGGGCTCGCGCGGCCCGGGTTGTGGGTTCGGAATGCGCGTGTTCCCCACACCAAAAGCGGGGCGGAGCCCCGCAGTCCAAAATGCCGCTGGCGCGGCATGGAATTAGCTTGCCCCCGAATCAAATCGGGAAATCGTCAGGCACATTGACCTTGTCCATCTTGAACGAATATATCGTATGGATCATGGCCGGCGAGGCAACCTGTTCAAACCACGCCGCGGAACACCAACTGTACTGGTTGGCCATATTTACTATTCCGTGCTTGACCGCGTTTTGATGCACATAGTTGAGGCGCGCCAGATAACTTCTCTGATACGTCAATCGAGTATCCCGGAAATTATGCCACACCTTGCGCCCTTCGCATTTGTCGAGAACGTTTACCCAGCTTGCGCTGTGTTGATGTAGATCCGCCAGAAAAACACGCAAGGATTCGGCCCCGTCAGAAGCCTGTTTAGGTGAGTGCGCGACAAAATGATAATGATTGGGGAATACCGCCCACGCCTCCATGTCCCAGTCATATTTCGAAGCGTATTCAAGTAAGTTAGAATGAAGAAATTCTAAACGATCCTCGCCATGAAAATGCTGAACTCTTCCATGGGTTCCTGCCGTTACAAAATAGGTCCCAGATTTGCTGAGCTGATGCATGGGAGCATGCGGCCAATATGGTGGGCGGATCGTTTTCACGGGGCGCAGAATAGCGGTGTGGACAGACAACCGTCAAGCGGCATGAAAACAGCTTGTGCCGCACGCCGGAGGCGTGCTTTGGAGTGCGGCGCTCTGCGCCGCTGTGGGCTCGCGCGAGCCGGGTTGTGGGTTCGGAATGCGCGTGTTCCCCGCACCAAAAGCGGGGCGGAGCCCCGCAGTCCAAAAGGCCGCTTCGCGGCATCAAGGACCAGCAAAACGGCCCGGATGGATTTCTCCATCCGGGCCGTTACGGCTTCTGTTCTCGTTCTTTCCAGCCTTGCTACGGCGTGGGGATTACACGAATCCGGTAGATTCGCATCACATCCGCCGGATCAACGTCTTCCAGCATGAGCGCGCCGCCGGTGCCGTCCTTGGACTCGACGATCTCCCACCCTTCCGGATCGGTCAGATCCGTGGTGTACTCAAGGATATAGGTGTACCCCTCCTGTGAATTCATGATGTGCGCCTGGGCCGAAACGCCCGCCGCCACCACGAACTCATCGAATTCAGGTTCATCCGGCTCCGGCGGAGGATCATCGTCCACCAATCCCTGCACCAGGACGTTATCCACGCGGTAATCGCCGCCTCCGCCGTCCCAGCCGGCGATGCGGATGACGGCTCCCGTGATGTCCACATAGCCGGCAACCGGTATGCTGACCGACACCACTTCGTCCTGTTCCAATTCTTCCGCGTAGATGCTGGCGTCATCAATGCTGACCCCCGTCATCACCGGGCCCGCGCCCGTGCGGCGCTGGAGGAAGCTGATGTTGGTGATGGTCATCGAATCCCCTCCTCCGACGGTTAACTCAAAGGAGAAGTGCTTCGCCGAAGCCTGATCCTCTTCGTCCCAGCCGCCACCGCTCTCCGCGTAGGGTTCCTCAGCGCCCAGTGCCTCCCATTGGGAGGCATGCGACCACCCGAAACCCACGGATCCGGCCGACACCTCGAATTCGGACGCGTCCACCAGG
>SLKG01000101.1 GCA_007134735.1 Kiritimatiellia bacterium | reverse complement strand
TGGATCTGCAAGAGTTCACACACCGGGCCCACTTGGATGTAATCGAGAGTTATCGCGCCAATATTTTCAGTCATACCACGGTACTGCATTGCCGAAACAACGGGGCGCCAAACACGGACGTCTAGCCATGAGAATCGTCATCATCGGCGCGGGCAGCGCAGGACGCCAGTTAGCCCGACGCCTGTATTCGGAAAAACATGACGTCATCCTGATCGACGTCAAAGCCGAACCGCTCCAAGAAACGGAAACAATTCTGGACATACAGATTGTCCACGGTTCGGGTTCCAGCCCGGCCGTATTGAAGGAAGCTCAAATCGAAAAGGCGGAACTGGTCGTCGCGGTTACCGGGAGCGACGAGACCAACATGCTGGCCTGCCTGCTCGCGCATCAGGCGGGCGTGTCGCATACGGTGGCCCGGGTGACGAATATCGACTTTATCCATGCCGGAAGCCCGTTCAGCCCGCGGGAACTGGGCATCGATAAGATCGTCAGCCAGAAGGAGGAATGCGCCCGCGAGCTGTTCAACGTACTGCGCCTTCCCGGCACTCTTGAAGTGGTGGATGTTCTGGACGAACACGCGATCGCCGTAGGCATCAAGGTGGACATTGACAGCCCCCTGCTGCTCACCACCCTGAAGGATTTTCCCCGAAAGGACCTCATCCAGAGCATTCGTTTTATTGCCCAGATGCACGGGTCAAAGGTTCAGATCCCCACGGGGGATTCGCAATTCCAGATCGGGGACGATGTCTATCTGCTGGGCGAGGCGAACGCAATCTCGGAATTCCTGGCCTGGGCGTTTCCCGAACAGAAACCCTTTGAGCGCATCATTATCGCGGGCGGCGGCGATCTCGGCTTTCACCTGGCACGGAACCTGGAATCGATCCGGGCCGAAATCGTAATCCTCGAGCCGGATTCCGAGCGGGCGCATTTCTGCGCGGATCACCTGGACCGCACGCTGGTCATCAAGGCCAACCCGCTGGATCCTGAATCCCTGAACGAGGCCGGTATCACGGAAGACACGGCCTTTGTCGCCGCCACGGACGACGACGAAAACAACATCATCTGCTGTCTCATGGCCGAGAAAAAAGGCGCTCGTTTTACGGCCGCCCAAGTCATCAAGACCGAATACGCACCCATTATTAGCAGTTTGAGCCTGCTCGATCGCGCATTGAATCCCTACACATCCATGATCAACACCATCCTGCGTTATGTCCGGGGCGCGCACGTGGAAGCAGCCGCTTCGCTCTACAGCCTGCCGGGTGAGCTGTTCGAGATTCGTCTGCCGGAAGGCTCCGCCAACCAGGGACGGGCCATCAAGGACGTCGATATGCCCGGTGGTTCCATAATCGCCGCCGTCCTGCGCGGCGACGCGCTGCACGTGGCCGTGGGTGATTTTGTGCTGGAAGCGGGCGACCGGCTCGTTCTGTATGCCCTGCCGGACGCCACCGGTCGCATCCTCAAACAACTGAGAGAAACGAACGACAAGGTTCTGTAGCCGTGAATTTTCGTTCCGTATTTCACCTGATTTCCTACCTGCTGATCGTGATGGCGATCGGTATGTTCGCAAGCTGGGTTGTCGGCTACCATTATGGCGACCCCGAGATGGTTCAGCGACATATGCTCTTTTCGGCCGGCACCGTGTTGCTTCTGGGTGTCGCCTTGGCATTGCTGACGCGCGGCCCCATTCATCTCACCCGACGGGACGGATTCGGTATCGTCACATTCGGCTGGCTGTGCATGGCCCATGCGGGCGCCCTCCCCTATGTTTGGACAGGCTCCATTGCGGCTCCGATATCGGCGATCTTTGAATCCATGTCCGGCTTTACGGCCACCGGATCCACCATTGTTCCGGTTGTTGAAGAGCTGCCTTTCAGCATCCTTTTCTGGCGAGCATTAACCCAATGGTTCGGCGGACTGGGCATTCTGGTGTTATGTGTCGCCATTCTGCCCTTCCTGGGTGTGGGCGGCATGCAGATATACCGCGCGGAAGCCACGGGCCCATCCAAGGACCGCCTGACGCCGCGTATTGCCGAGACGGCCAAACTTCTCTGGGGGGTGTACTTCCTTCTGACTGTCCTTTGCGCGCTGTTTCTCCAGTGGGCCGGCATGTCCTGGTTCGATGCCGTCTGTCACAGTTTTACGACCCTGGCCACGGGCGGTTTCTCCACGCGCACGGCCAGCATCGCCGCGTTCGAGAGTGTAGCCGTCGAGGGGGTCATGATCGTTTTCATGCTCTTGGGCAGTTTGAGTTTCGCCCTGCATTATCGCGCGCTCACCGGGCGCCCTCTCTCCTATTTTCGAAATCCGGAGTGCCGTTTTTTTCTGGGTCTCTGGTTGGCAGGATGCCTGGTGCTGGGGTTCACCCTGATCAACAATTCCCATACTTCGATCACCGAAGCGCTGCGCGATGGATTCTTCCAATGCACCACCATGATGACTTCTTCGGGGTTTGTAACAAGGGATTATGACCTATGGCCTTCTTCATCCCGATTCCTGTTACTCGTTATGATGGTGATGGGCGGATGTGCGGGCTCCACTGCGGGAGGACTGAAAGCCATTCGCATGTTTGTGTTAATCAAGAAGGCGATGCGAGAACTTCGGCTGTACATGAGGCCTCATGCCATCGTACAGGTCAAACTCGGGCGTCGGACGATCGAATCGGATATCATCTCCAACATCACATCCTTTTTCGTCATCTATATTCTTCTTTGGGCCATGGGCACGCTATTCATGACGCCGTTCACGCCCGATTTGTGGACCGCGGGATCCTCCATCATCGCCGTGTTCTCGAATATCGGTCCCGGTTTCGCCGCCGTCGGCCCCGTGCAGAACTACGCGGACATTCCGAACATCGGCAAAATCATCCTGACCCTCTACATGCTTCTCGGCCGTCTCGAGCTGTACACCGTTCTGGTGCTGTTGTTCCCGAGTTTTTGGAAGAAGTAATACCACTATCCAAACGGGTATTTGCACATGGAGGGCGAAGCTCCTGCTGAGCCGTGAAACAGCCATGGCATATGGGTGGACTCCGGCTCGGCGGGAGCCTCGCCCTCCAGTGGCGTGAGTACGGTTATTTGCGTATGGAGGGCGAAGCTCCTGCTGAGCCGTCGTCACTCAAACGTCAGCACCAGGATCAAGGTTCCACCCTCGTGAGGGGGGCCGCCGAGAATGGAGGGGACCCCGCGTCGCTGGTTCACGGCCGTGCTCAAGAGGGTTTCCTGGTTCTTCATCCACCGGACATGGGCCCGGATCCGGCCGTTGCCGCTCGTGGCGTTTACGTGCAGGGTGTATCCGTGATCGAGGCTCAATCGGATTTCGGCGGGCGGATTGATGATCGCGGAGGTTTCTCCCATGAAACGATAATGTTCGAATCCGAAAATGCGGCGAAGGCGATATTCCACACGGTCCATTCGACGGTCCAGCGGCGCGGGACGATCCGACGCATGAATCAACATCGCGTCCACCCGGACCGGCTGAGCCTCCACCCGAACCGCCCCCAGCCCGATCATTCCCGCC
>SLKG01000019.1 GCA_007134735.1 Kiritimatiellia bacterium | reverse complement strand
GATATCGGGTTCCGGCACCAATCTTAAAATTCTGGAATATGCCGCCGCGGGTATTCCGGTGGTGTCCACTCCGTTTGGAATACGCGGTCTTGCCTTTCAGCCGGAGCAGGATGTGTTGACTGCCGAACCAGAGAGCTTTGTTGAAGCATTGCGAATACTGGCAGACGACAATGCATTACAAAAGCGGCTGGCACAAAACGCCCGACAGACGGTTGTTGATCGCTATGACTGGAGAACTATTTGCCAGTCCATGATCAGGACAATGGAATCCTGTTTGGCTCCTGCCGGTCCGGAACGTATTGATACGCGTGATGCCGGGGTATTTTCCGGTGGATGGTATGATGCCGAACACTGGGATAATTCCGGTGACGGACCGGGATGGGTGCGCTGGACTGACGGCAGCGGCATCGTGCTTATACCCGCTCCCCGTGTTAACCGAATCTTGAGAATTTCGCTTCAGGGCGGTTTTGACGGACAGAATCTGAGTATTTCGCTGAACGATCAGTGTCTGTTTAATGAATGTATCAATAGTAACTGGAGAAATATCGAAGTTCCTCTTTCGCCGGCATTGGGGCGCGACTATCTGCGACTGGCGATTAAAAGTGACACATGGAGCCCGGCTGACAGCGGTTCAGCTGACTGCAGACGCCTTGGTGTTGCCGTCACATCCATTGGTTATATTCCATTGAAACGGAGCTGACACAGGATTTCTAATATTGCCCCAAAACCGGATGTTAAAAAACTGTTAACACCTTGATTTTTATTCTGGACTTTATTATTACTTTTGCTGATGGCAGAGAGCGCCTCTGCCAACAACTTTCACGAATTATAATTTCTGGTATTAATGTTTAATTTCAATAACTTCGGGCATATTTTGAACAGGTAGTCCGGTATATTGTTCCGAAGTTCAAAAACAAGGGGGGGAAGAGGTTTTATGAAAAAGCTAATGCTATTTACCACAGTTTTGATGATGGTAGCAGCAGGCACGGTTTTCGGTCAGGGATTGGAAACATTCGACAATTTAACGATCACAGGAACAAGTTATCAGGATGGTACTTTCCTGGGTCAGGATGGCTCCACATGGACTTTCTGGCAATGCCGGGGGGATGTTGAAATTACCGGCAAAGCAATAATGCTGGGACGTAACCGGACGCCACAGGCCGAAGTCTTTTCAGGTACAATCAGCGGCGGTATTGGTGAGCTCAACTTTAATTACATGCAGGCGTTCGGTACCAATGTAAATTTGAATGTTGAAATTAATGGTATAGTTGTCGGAAACGTAACCAGCAGTGGCCAGCAAAATGTAATTCTGAACTCCGGAATTATTGTTGTAAATGTAGAAGGTGATTTTGTCATTCGGTTCATAAACGCCAACAACGGTGACGGTCAGGTTGTCATCGATGATGTCGAATGGACCGGCTACCCCGGTGAACCTGGCCCGACAGCGACACCGACTGAGACTCCTCTGCCTACCGAGACACCTGAACCAACGGCGACACCAACTCCATTGCCAACAGCGCCCCCATGTGAAGAGGAAATGGCTGTGAACGGCGATTTTGAAAACTGGGTCGATAACGGTCCGGGCGGACCACCAGATCACTGGAGTACGACGGCCGGCTTGTCGGCAGAACAAACTACGGATGAGGTGCATACAGGCACATACTCAGCGCTGATCACTAAACTGGGTACCGGTACCCGACGAATTGACCAGGTTGTAAATTATCAAATTATTCCGAGTGCTGAGTACAGTCTCTCATACTGGATTATTGATAATGACGATACTGCCGGAAACCGCAGTCGCGCATGGATATATTTCGCTGATGAAGATGGCGTTTTTATCGAAAACATTTTTACCGGCTATTCTGATGAAGAAGAAGAACCGGGCTGGCAGGAGCTCACCGGAAGCGGACTGGCACCCCCTGATGCGCATTTCGCACAAATTCGTATTGCATTTTATGGTGACATAGGCGTTGAATACTACATTGATAATGTGTCATTGATTCAGGTCTGCGAAACAACGCCAACTCCGGGCCCAACGGAAACACCGACACCGACTCCGACTGAAGTCCCGACACTGCCATGCGGCGAAGAGCTTCTGTTAAACCCTGATCTGGAAGACTGGTCCATAAACGGTCCGCTGGGCCCTCCGGATCACTGGCAACTGCACTGGATGGGCAATATGTCGGTTGTTCAGACCGATACCGTTGTTCAAAGCGGCAACTATGCCGGAGTCATCTCCAAAACTGTCGAAGGCCCCAATACCACCCGTTATCTTGAACAGATTGTTCCCTATCAGATCAATCCGGGTTCAGAGTATACATTGTCATACTGGGTTCTTGATAATCATGATGATCCCGGTGTAAGTGAAAGTCGTGCGTGGATCGGATGGTATTCTCAACCGGGTGGAGAAGGGCCTATTTTCCAGTCATTCACAGGATTTTCATCGGCGGATCCCGACTGGCAGAACCTGACGGTGACAGCAGAAGCTCCATCCAATGCGGTATCCGCCCGTGTCAGAATCGCTATCTATGGTGATGCGGATCTTGATTTCTATATTGACAATGTCAGTCTGATCGAAGTTTGTCCGCCCACACCAACTCCGGGTTCTCCAACCCCGACACCGGATCCGGAACCGATTCCAACAACCGGCCCGGTCGGTATTGGTATTCTGCTTCTGGCAATCGGAGCCCTGATCGCTCTGACAGGTCTGAAAAGGTCATAACCAAACCGTTAATCAGTATATTTTGAAGTATAACTCCCCCATCATCGGGGGAGTTTTTTATTGATTTACCTGACAATATTTGAGATTTTTATCGAGTATTGTTTTGATTCCTTTACAGAAAAAGGCCGACATGAAAAAAAGAACAATCCGTCTATTGGCATTCAAACTGTTTCTGGTGTTCTTTCCATTTCTTCTGATAGAAATCATCGGCAGAATGATACCGTTTTCGTTCATGACCCAAGTCACTGTGGAGGATGACTGGTTTCGCTATTCCCGGCGCCTGCACTGGGAAAACCGGCCCGGATTTGAGGGCGACCTTGCCGGCGCTTACCGCAAATTTGCTTCAGATGGTCTGGTTGCCGAAGATTCGGCTATGCTGACTGTGCCAGCGGACACTCACATCCTGTTGCTGGGTGATTCCTGCACATTCGGTTACGGAGTTGACGTTGCCGATACGTACGGGAAAATTCTGGAACGGACTTTGCCATCTACTCGCGTCACCAACCTGGCCGTAATCGGTTATTCATCGTATCAGGGCAAAAGAGCGCTGGAAAAAGCGATTCGCAAGTATAAACCGGATATTGTAATCATTTCATTTAACTACAATGACAGACGCTATGTCATTGATACCCGCTATGCTGACAGCAGCCGGTATTTTTTAACTTCATGGCTGACAAACCGTGTCACTCCACCGCTGCTGAAATACTCCGGACTGTTTCGAACACTTTTTTATTTGGGTGACCGGACCATTACACCAAAGGAGTTTCCAGAATACATCAATGTCAACGCACTGTCATACCGGGT